>JANQNI010000246.1 GCA_028289805.1 Thermoplasmatota archaeon
GGGGCGCACGCGGGTGCCGTAGACCCACGCGAGGGGGATGACGGCGAAGAGGAGCAGGCTCAGGGCGGTCTGCCAGAACAGGGCGCTCTGGCTCGTGGCGCCGAGGCCGGTCGTCGCCTGCGCGGTCAGTTCGGCGTCGGGGAAGAAGATCTGCAGGGCGCCGAGGAAGACGCCGGCGACCAGGTTCAGGACGAGGAAGGCGCCGGCGACGCCCAGCAGGACGTGGAACACCACGGCGCGGCCGTTGCGGGCCGTGGCCTCGGGGGGCCCGGAGTTGGCCGCGTCGTCTTCCGGGCCGTCGGGGACGGGCGTCCACGCCCCCGCCGACCGCCACGCCTCAGGTCCGTCCATGCTACCCCCAGCGGTGGTAGGCGGGGTGCCCCTCCGTCACGGCGACGAAGGTGCCGGTGCAGGTCGCGGTGACCTTCTGCTGGCCGTCCACGTCGGCCAGCACCTCGGCCTCGACCCTGCAGGTGCGGTCGTCGATGGCGGTGGGGCGGGCGCGGACGGTGAGGCGGCCTGGGTAGGGGGTGGGGCGGCGCAGCCTGACGTGGAAGTCGGCGGTGACGGTGCAGTCGGGGGCGTCCCAGCCGTGGTGGTGCATGAGGGCGGTGGCGGCGCACCAGTTGCTGTGGCAGTCCAGGAGGGTGCCGAGGATGCCGCCGTTGAGGACGCCGGGGAACGCCTGGTGGGCCTCGGCGGGGTCGAAGTGCATGACGAAGACGCCGTCGTCGGGGGTGCCCTCCCAGTGGCTCTTGATCTGCAGGCCCTCGGGGTTGGCGGGCCCGCACCCGAAGCAGATGCTGTTGGGGGCGAAGCGGTCCTGGTCGGCGGCGACGGTCTCCTGCACGCGGCGCCCAGAGGGGCCTGCCTTCTTTGGGGTGTCGCTGGGGGCGTCCGGGGCGGGGGGACGCGGAGGAGGGGGAAGGGGATGAGGGGCGGGTGGTCTCGCCTACGGGTGGCTGCCGGGGTCGTCCGGGTCGCTGCCCTTGCGCTCCTCCTTGCGGTTGGAGAACCCGTCGCCGTCGCGGTCGTTGTCGCAGGCGTCGCCCTTGCCGTCGCCGTCCAGGTCGGCCTGGTCGGGGTTGTCGTGGCGCCGGCAGTTGTCGGCGTTGTCGCCCACGCCGTCGCCGTCCTTGTCCTTGGTCTCGGTGGGGTCGTCCGGGAAGGCGTCCTTGTCGTTGGCCTTGCCGTCGCCGTCGCGGTCGCTGTCGCAGGCGTCGGCGGTGCCGTCGCCGTCGCGGTCGAGCCAGTCGGGCCCGGCGGGGCAGACGTCGGCGTTGTCTCCGACGCCGTCCCGGTCCGTGTCGCTCCACTCGGTGGGGTCGTCGGGGAAGGCGTCGTCGGCGTCGAGCACGCCGTCGCCGTCGCGGTCGGGGGGCGCGGGGGCCTGCACGGCGTAGAGCTGGTCGCTGTGGGCCTCGTCGGCCGTGTAGGCGGGCGCGCCGACGGTGTCGCCGACGAGTACGACCACGGCCACGTCGACGCCGTCGAATCGCTCCAGGGCGCCGAGGGCGTCGAGCTTGAGGCTCCAGGAGACGCGGGCGTCGCCGTCCCAGGTGCTCGTCAGCAGTTCCGGCGCCGCGTCGACGCTGGGGTTCGTGTTGGCCGTCTCGACGCCGTCGACGAAGTAGACGACCCACGGCTCCACGAGCGCACCGCCCGCGAGGGGCCGCTGCGTGAAGCGGACGACGAAGCTGTGGTCGGGGTTGCCGGCGGGCTCGCGGGGGTCCACGAGGATGTCGGTGTTGAGGAAGGCGACGTCGGCGCCACTGCCCACGTCCAGGAAGAGGTCGAGGGTGCAGTCGGGGTCCAGGTCGCCGGATTGGCCGACGCCGAGGGCCAGGATGTCTGCGCTGGGGTTGAGGGCCCAGCCGTCGCCCGCGGGGTCCGTGACCCACGCCTGGGCGGGCACGGCGACGCAGGGGTCGGCCTGGACGATGACGTTGGCGGCGTCGGTGGCGACCACGACACCGTCGACGCGGTAGCGGGCCTCCAGCGCGTAGGCGCCGGGCGCCAGCGCGACGCCGTGGCTCCAGGTGCCCTGGTCCTCGTCGATGGCCACATCCGTCCAGTCGAAGCCGCCGGGGCCGACCGCGCGCACCTGCACGGAGCGGGCGGCGTCGGCGCTGCAGCCGGCCTGGGCGGTGGCGGGGGGCGCGGTGGCGGGGTCCTCCCCGGCCATCAGGGGCCGGATGCAGAGGCCGGCGTCCTCGCGGGCCATCTCGACGGCGCGGGGGACCTTGGTGCCGAAGGCGAGGGGCAGGGGCACGCCGACGCCCGCGGGGGTCCCGACACCGCCGCCGTGGGTCAGGAGGCCGACGGCCAGGGGGTCCTGGGCGGGGTCGTCGAGGACGCTGACGGCGCTGCCGGAGTCGCCGCCGGCCGCGGCGATGGCGGCGGTCCAGGAGATGCCGTCGGCGGTGCCGAGGCTCTCGCCCACGCGGTTCTTGGTGGCGAAGGTCTCGCTGAAGTACGTCCCGCCGCCGTGGATGACCATGGGCATCAGGAAGGAGTCGCCGTCCATGGTGCCCTGGGGACCGCCCCACACGGGCATGCTGGAATCGACGTAGGCGTGCAGGGAGGGCGGGACGCGGGCGAGGCCGAAGTCGTGGCCGATGCCGTCGCCGTCGATGGTGACGTCGCCGTCGGCGGCGTCCTGGCGGGCGTAGGCGACGCCGCCCAACTCGACGAAGTTGCCCAGGAAGATGTCCTCCACGCCGGAGGCGAAGCCGCCGGTGACGCAGTCCGCGTAGCAGGCCCAGACGGTGACGTCGGAGGGGTCGAAGAGGGGCACGGGCGCGGCGTTGGCGCCGTGGGTGGTGCGCACGTCGGAGGTCAGGAAGCAGTGGCCGGCGGCGCCCAGGTACAACTCGCCGGTGTGGTCCTTCCAGACGAAGTTGGCGGTGCAGATGAACTCGGGGAACTGCGCACCGGGCGTGAAGGCCATGCCGAGGGGGCTGCCGGGGCCGATGCTGCTCTTGTAGAGCAGTTCGGGGGTGAGGCTGTCGTCGTGGGCGGCCACCTGGATGCGCGCGCCGGAGGGGACCTCGGTGCGCAGGTGGGTGGCGTCGGAGCCCATGGCGCGGGCGGCCCGGGACTCGGCGTGGGCGCCCTCGACGCCCCCCTCGTCGGCGACGGTGGC
>JANQNI010000266.1 GCA_028289805.1 Thermoplasmatota archaeon
GAGCTTCAGCAACACGGGACGCACCATCGGGGCGCCGAGGGTCGTCGCGGGGAAAAACCCTGTCCGTCAGCCGAGCAGGCCGCCGGCGTCGAGGTCGGGCCCGGAGGGGACGTCGCTGCTGCTGGGGAGGCTGAGTCCGTCGTCGACCAGGTCGTCGACGCCGGTGCCCTGGGTGGGGTCGCCGAGGCCGTCGTCGCTCGCGCCGGCGTCCGGGTCGGCGTCCGGGTCGGAGGCGGCGTCGCCGGCATCGCTGGCGCCGTCGTCGGTGCTTCCGCCGGCGGTGTCTCCGGACGTGCCGGAGGCGCCGGTGCTGCCCGCGTGGTCGCCGTCGGAGTCCGTCGTGGAGGCGCTGGAGCCAGCATCCGTGCTCGAATCCGGGGAGGCGTCCGTTGTGGGGCTCCCGCCCGACGCGGAGGGACGGTCGTCGGAGGGGAGCCCGGACGCGTCGCCGTCGGCATCCGACACCGTGTAGGGGGCGTCGGAGTCGGCGGCGGCCGCGCCTTCATCGGTGGCGGCGTCGGCGGTGCCGTTGTCGTCGGGACCCCCGGAGCCCGTGCACCCGGACAGCGCCAGGGCGAGGGCGAGGGGGATGCTGAGGCGGATCACCCAGCGGACCATGGCGAGCCAGAATGGGGGTCTGACTCAAACCCTTGTTTTGTTCCCCCGTCCCGAAGCGGCCCTGCGGCCCTTGGGGCCTGGGGCGGTGCGGCCCTCAAGGGGCCATCGTCGCGTCCCACTGGACGCCGGGGCCGCCCAACCGGACGACGTAGGGGGTCCCGCCTGCATCCTCGATGGCGGTGGCGGCGCGGTGGGGCTTGTCGGTGAGTGCGATCATGGAACCACCGCCGCCCGCGCCGGTGATCTTGGCGCCGTAGGTGCCGGGGGCTTCCCGGACGGCGTCGACGAGGTGCTGCACGGCGGGGTGGTTGACGCCGATGGTGTGCATGCAGGCGTGGGCCTTGTCCATGAGGGCACCGAGGCCGACGCGGTCGTCCGCGGCCAGCAGCGGCACGGCGTCGCGGGCGACCTGCCCCATCTCGGCCAGGGTGTCGCGCACCAGCACGTTCTTGGTGGCGGCGTTGCGCACCTTGGCCACCTGGGCGTCCGTGCGGCCCTTGACGCCGCTGTTGCCGACGACGACGTCCAGTTCGGGCAGGGGGACGCGCTCGACGTGCCAGGACTGGTCCTCCCAGTGGACGTCCCACAGGGGCTGGCCGACGCCGGGGGGCTTGCCCGCCACGGCGACGGCGCCGCCGGCGGTGCTGATGCTGGTGTCGACGGGGCTGCCGCCGCCCTGGGTCTTGCGCTCGACGAGGAAGGCGTCCTGGGCGACGCGGGCCAGGTCGGCGGGGTCGGTGCCAGCGCCCTGGAGGCGGTGCAGGGCGGCCACCGTGGCGACGGTGAGCGCGGCGCTGCTGCCGGTGCCGCTGGCGGAGGGGACGCCGCCCTCGGTCTGGATGCGCACGGCGTCCTGCTCGTGCCACAGCTCCTCGACGGCCTTCAGCAGGTAGGAGTGGTAGCGTTCGTGGATGCGGAAGCCGTTGACGGTGAACCGGTCGCCGCAGCGGTCCACCTCGACCACCGTCCGCTGGTCGGTGACGGCCGCGATGGCCGGGTGCCCGTAGACCACCGCGTGCTCCCCGAACAGGATGACCTTCCCGGGGGCGGACGCGATGGCGCGAAGCGACGACAGTCCTTCCAAGCAGGTCGCCCACGGCCGGGGGGCCTTAAAGGGGGCGCGATGGGGCCACGGACCCCCACCCCCGCCTCAGGAGCGCAGGAACGCCTTGAGGCCGCGGATCTCCCGGATCTCGCTCGGGTCGACGCCGCGCAGCATCGCCGTGTAGAAGGAGGCGTAGTCGAGGAACTGGATGGCGCGTGCCTGCTCGACGACGTGCTCGCTGAAGGAGTGGACGGGGGCGAAGCGGTGGTGGTGCCACGGCAGGCCCCAGGAGGTGTAGCGCTGCTCCATGAAGTCGAGGCGCTTCTGGATCTCGGGGTTCTGCTCGGCGTGGGAGAGCGCCAGGATGGTGTAGTGATCGCGGTTGGGGTCGTCGCCCCAGCCCGTCAGGTCGTTGTGGTTGCACTCGGGCACCAGGTCGACGTCGGCGATCTTCTTGGCGTTCTCGTTGAGCATGCCGCGGAACTGCAGGCCGACGCCGAAGAAGGCGGGAGTGGCGTAGATCTGGGGCACCTTCTCGTACAGCTTGCGCGCCAGTTGCTTGGCCTCGTTCTCCTCCTCGGGCACGGAGGGGCCGCAGGTGGCGTCGACCTCGCGCACGGCGGCGACGGCCGCGTCCACGGGGACCTCCTCGTTGAGCATGCCGGTTCCCTGGAGGAAGCCGAGGATGCTGAACCAGGTGAAGCCCAGCGCGGCGCGGGGCTGGTAGCCGGGGGGCTGCGGCACGTCGTAGTCGCAGAGGTCGCGCAGGGTGCCGCCGGTGGTGAACGTGGTGACGGGGACGTTGCGGCGGCGGCTCTCCTGGGTGACGGCGAGGGTCTCCTCCGTCTCGCCGGAGTAGCTGACGGCCAGGGTCATCCAGTCGCGCTTGACGTGGTGGGGGAACTGGTAGTGCTTGACGACCGAGAAGGGCATGTCGAGGGCGCGGGTGGCGGCGTCCTTGACGAGGTTGGCCGAAACGCCGGAGAAGCCCATGCCGGCAAACAGCAGGCCGGCGGCGCGCAGGGGGCCGGGGGCGGCTTCGAGGCCGGCCCGGTGACCCTCCCCGAGGAGGGCGGACTTGTTGGCGATGGCACCGAGGAAGTCGCCCCGGTCCAGGGGGTAGCTGCCGCCGTCGAGGTCTGCCGTCAAGAGTTGCATGCCTCCTGCCATCGCCTGCCCGACTTGAGGGTGTTCTCAATGGATTCCGGTTTCACGTCACCCACCCCCGCGCGACGCTGCCGGCGGTGACCCAGGCGTCGGTGCACAAGACGGTGCCGGGCATGAGGCTGGCGTTGATGCCGGTGCGGGCGCCGTCGCCGACGACGGCGCCGAACTTGCGCCGGCCGGTGTCGACGGGGGCGCCGTCCCACTCGACGCGGACGGTGGTGTCGGTGAGCTTGAGGTTGGCGAGCTTGGTGCCGGAGCCGAGGTTGCAGTCGCGCCCCAGCAGGGAGTCGCCGACGTAGTTGTGGTGGGGCGCCTTGGCCCGGTCCAGCAGGACGCTGTTCTTGACCTCGGAGGCGGCCCCGACGCGGGCGTCCGGGCCGACCGAGACGGCGCCGCGCAGGTAGGCGTTGGGTCCCACGTCGGCCCCGGCGGAGACGAAGACGTCGCCGTCGACGTAGGTGCCGGAGCGGACGACGGCGCCGGGCTCGACCCAGAGGCGGCCGCGCGCCGTCACGACGACGCCGGGCTCGACGCGTCCGCCGCCGCCGTGGGCGCCCGCGTGGAGCCGCTGC
>JANQNI010000286.1 GCA_028289805.1 Thermoplasmatota archaeon
CGGCGTCCAGTTGCGCCGGCGTGAGGGGGTTGTGGTAGGTCGTGCTGGGGTCGCTGGCGATGCTCTGCAGTTCGGCGGCGTCGATGCCGGTGCCGTAGCCGATGGCGTAGACCAGGATCCCGTCGGCCTTGGCCTCATCGGCCTCGGTGGCGGCGTCGGGGCCGGAGTTGGTGTTGCCGTCGGTGAGGACGATCATGACGTGGTGGGCGCCGGCGCGCGCGTTGGCTGTGAACGCTGCGTGGCCCACGTCGATGCCGAGGCCGGTGCCGGTGCCGCCGCGGGGGGCCAGGGCCTGGACGGCGGCGTTGGTAGCGGCGTGGTCGTCGTCGAGCGACTTCTCCAGGATCGCCTCGTGGTCGTAGGAGACGAGCGCCGAGTGGTCGGCGCTGCGCATCTTGTTCAGCATGGTCGAGGTCGAGCTTTGGACGGCCGTCAGGCCGCCGCCGGCCATGCTGCCGGACCGGTCGAGGACCAGCACGACGTCGGCGGGCGGGGTGGCCTCACACTCGGGGTAGGCGACGGGCGTGGCGGCCGTCGGAGGGACCGCGAGGGTGGCGGCAGATAGGATCGCGAGGCAGGCGAGGAGGGCGCGCATCGGCCCCGAGGCATCGCATGGCCGCTAGGAGGTTATGCGTCGCTTGGTTCCCCGCCCTCCGGCGTGGGTGCGGCGCCGTGCGGGACGTCCTGCAGAAGGGCTTCGAGGGTGCGGGTCCTTCGCAGGACGACGCCTTGGTCAGGCACGCGCCGTCCTCGGCGGACCCACGCCTTCGCCGCGCTCCCCGGGGGTCCGTGCGAAACTGGAGCGTGCCGGCCCTTCCCTTCGTTCACGGCTGGTAGGCCCCGTCCTCGATGAACATCCACCCTTCCTCCGGCTCGGGGATGTTGTAGAAGAACGTCGCGTACACGGTGAACGACTGGTCGAGGGCGACGCCGGTGGAGAGGGCGGGCCCGTCGGCACTGACGTCGACGGCCAGCACGCCACTTCCGGGGAGGTCGCGGCCCTCGATGAACGTGGTGTTGGCGCGGGCGACGGCGGGGCTGGTGCGGGTGCCCTCGTCGAAGCGGCTGGGGAACCCGTCAATGTTGTTCTCGCCAGCAACGGGACAGTCGTCGTCAGCACAGACAGCACCAATAACATATAGGTTATCACCTGATGGTTGCGTACTCTCCCAAATTACTTCAATCTGGATGGCATTAGGGATGCCATCGAACTCGAATTGTAGAACATTCTGCTCTTCTTCGGTGGCGCAAGAACCATAGAGGCGCGGCGTCCCGTAACTGCATTGGATGAATCCCTCCGCGCTCTGCGTGTCCGCGCGGGGGAGCGTGCCGGGCACCTGCTCGATCTGGATTTTCAGGGCCGGGGGCGCGATGACGTCGGCGACCACCTCGACGCTCTGTTGGACGGCGGTCCAACCGGGCTTGCTGGCCTCGAGGAAGTAGGTTCTGGGGTCCACGTCGACGAACAGGAACGCGCCGTCCGCGTCGGTGCGGGTGGTGAGGTCGGTGTTCTGGACGGTGACGGTGACGTCGGGGACGGGCGTGATGGAGGGGTCGATGACGACGCCACGGATGACGCCCTTGCCTCGTTCCACGTTCTCGGCGGTGGGTACCTCGGGGTCCGTGGGCTCTACGGGGGCATCGTCGGTGCAGCCGGCGAGGCCGACGGCGACGAGGGTGGCGGCGAGCAGGAGCGTACGGAGTCCCATGGAGTTTCTTGCTGCGTTCTTCCTTCATGAACCCTGCGTGCATGAACGCGAAACGTCGGGTGGGCGAAGCCGGTAGTCCAGGGGCAGACTAGTCCTTGCACGGGGCGGCGTATGGGCATCGTGTGGAGTAATTCCTCCCGCACGAAGCAGGAATGCTGCTACCAATCGGGCAGTGCATCCCTGATTCGTGCCGTGACGCCAAGGGGCCTCATCGTCAACTGACGTGGCTGCATTGGGGGCGCCTCTTCAGGAATCGCATCCGCCTGGATGGGAGGTGGCTCAGAGCAGGTCGTTGAGCGGGAAATAGGGTGGAAGGGGAAGGCCAATGACTTCAATTTGATTGCCTTTTTAGAGGCATTGATAAACAATTGCTGCGCTTTGATCTGCAATGAGGATGCATTCAGTATCTGTCCAGGCAAGGATGAATGCGTTGCGCCCTCCGGACATTGCCGCCGAGAGTCCGATGCCGTATCCGCTGCTCCAGTCGGAAGATACGGCCGCACTGGCGCCCTCTCCAGCGCCGGCCACCCGGAATCCGACTGCCGCGTAGTTCTCACTGCTCAGGTCGGAACAAACCTGTGCTGTTACGCTACCGGATGGGCCGTCGCATCGCCATGCAGCTTGAGATGTGGGGGCGATAATCACGCTCACAAACAAGAGGGTCAGAGCTATCGAGGTCCTGTTCATAGATATTTCCTGCGGATGTCCGCACATGCCCCATATTAGAATGATATTAAAACATTGCTAAACCATTTTGTTGGATTTTCTGGGTCGGCCTCTGCGGAAATAGGCTCTGGGCAGGTGGGGCACTCGTCCGTGGGCGAGCCCATTAAATTCTCTCTCGAGCAAGCGTTTGCGATGGCGGATGCCTGGGAGGGCCTTCGGCTTGTCATCCTCTACGTGGGGTGGCCGGGGCTCGTGCTCGTCAGCTTGTTCACCCTGTGGCGGGCGTCCCGGTTCTACCAGGAGTTGCGCCACACGGCGCCGGGCATCCTGGTCCTGTTGACGGTCATCGGCTGGGTGCTGACCCTGGCGGGCGTGGCGCTGGTGTCGACGTTCTACCTCAACGCGGACCCGGAGAACGCGGGGCCGGTGGTGCTGCCCGTGTTCGTGTTGTGGGCCGGCAGCCTGGTCACGAGCGTCTGGGTGATGCAGCGGTGGGGAACGGAGGCGGTCAAGCTGGACGCCTACTACGGCGAGTTGGAGGAGATCGACCGCATGAAGTCGGGCTTCATCAACCACGTCGCGCACGAACTGAACACCCCGATGACGCCCATCCGCATCCAGTTGGACCTGCTGGAGCGGGAGTCCTACGGTCCCCTCGTGGACCGGCAGAAGGCGGCGGTGGAGCGGGTGCAGCGCAACCTGACGCGCCTCGGGACGCTGGTGGACCAGGTGCTGCTGGCGGCGTTCATCCAGTCGGGGCGGTTGGACCTCAACCGTGAGCCCGTCGACCTGCACGACCTGGTCGAGGACGCGGTGGCGGGCGCGCGGGGCATGGTGCCGGAGGCGCCCCCCGTGGACGTGGCATCCAACCGGGCCGTGGCGCACGCCGACCAGAACCACCTGGGCTACGCCGTGCAGCAGTTGGTTCACTACGCCCTGCGCCAGCACGAGGGGTTCGACCCCGTGGAGGTGCGGCTGGAGGACGACGGTGGCCGCTCGGCCCGGTTGACGGTGCGCTTCATGGGCGGCGTCGAGGGCGACCGCGTCTACCGGCTCTTCACGGACCCGCTGTTCCTGCCCAGCGACAGCACGGAGGGGCTGGGGCTGGAGTTGTTCATCGCCCACGGCATCGTGGGGCTGCACGGGGGGCGGCTGCACATCCGGCCGGAGGGCCCGCAGACGACCTTCGACGCGCTGCTGCCCCTGGACCGGACGCCGGTGGGGATGCCGGCCCTGGCGCGCGACCCCCGCGGGGCGGCGCGCACGGCGCAGGGGGGTTGAAGGCCCCCTCCAACCCCTGGTGGTGAGGGCCATATCCTCGGGCCGCCCATCCCGTCCCCATGTCCTGCGAACAGGTGCAGCAGCATCTCCCGTCCGTGCCCGACTCCGTCCGCACCGTCGTGGACGCCCTCTGCGGCCGTCGCCTGACGATGAAGGACCTCCAGGACGAGAGTGGCCTCGCGCGGCGCACCGTCTACGGTGCCCTGCGGCGGCTGCGGGAGATGGGCTACGTCGAGGCCCGCCCGAACCTGCAAGACACCCGCCAGACGTGGTTCAGTCTGCGCGAGACCTGAGGGCCCCCCGGAGTGCCCATGCGCCGTCTCGCCGTCGTCGCCACCCTCGCCGTCCTCGTGGCGGTGGCCTTCGTCCCCGTCGCCCACGCCGACCACGTCCACCAAGCTCAGGTGCGCTGGGCCTGCGGCGGCGGCAACCACCCCCTCCACTGCGGCATCTCCCCCATCGGCGGCGGTGCGGGCGTGGGCGCCTCGTCGCGCAGTTCCGACGGCGAGGTGGTGCACGCCGAGCCGGAGTTCGCGCCCCACGACCCCGGTGGGGACTGGATCGCCGGCGACGAGCGCGTCCTGGGCGTCGTCGTGGCCGGCGAGGCCCGCGCCTACCCCGTGCGGCTGCTGGACCGGCACGAAATCGTCAACGACGAGGCCGGCGGCGTACACTTCAGCGTCACCTACTGCCCCCTGTGCGGCAGCGGCATCACCTTCCGCACCGACGATCCCGCCGTCCCGGGGGGCTTCCGCACGTTCAGCGCCAGCGGCTACCTGTTCCAGAACGACCTCGTCATGTGGGATCCGCAGACGGACACCCTGTGGAACCAGATCCTCGGCGAGGCCATCGGCAGCCTGGATTCCGACGGCCGCCGCACCACGAGCCACGTCGGCGTGACGCAGGAATTGGAGCGCGTCCCGACCATCGTCGCCACCTGGGACGGTTGGCGCGCCGACCACCCCGACTCGCTGCTGCTGCAACCGTTCCACGCGCCCTCCAGCTACCGCGTCTTCTACGGCGAGGGCAGCGACTACCAGCGCAACAGCGACATCGGCGTCAGCGGCGAGCGCGTCGCCTCCGTGCGCGGCGTCCACCCCAAGGAGCAGGTGCTCGGCGTGGACCGGCCCGACGATGCGGGCGGGGGCTCCGTCGCCTTCCCGTGGCGGCAGGTCGCGGTCCAGCCCGGCGGCGTCGCCGTGCACGAGCTGGACGAGCGGCAGGTGGTCGCCTTCGCCCGCCCCGACGGCACCGCGCGGGCGTGGGACGCCGGCGACCGCGTCTTCACCTTCGACGGCGCCCTCTGGTGGGACCAGGACGGGGCGCAGTGGGACCTTGCCACCGGAACCAGCGCCGCCGGCGACGCCCTGGCGCCCCTCGACGGCACCATCCTGTTCTGGTTCGCCTGGGAGGAGCACCACCCCGACACGCA
>JANQNI010000302.1 GCA_028289805.1 Thermoplasmatota archaeon
ACTCCAGCACGTCGCTGGCCGGCGTGATCGGGTAGGCGGCCGCCACGCGGCACCCTGCGGCCAGGGCGCCCAGGCACGCCGCCTCGTTGCCCGAGAGGAACATCGCCGGACCGGACCCGGGTGCGGGGGCGGGGAAACGGACGCCCCCAAAGCGCTCGGTCGCGGCCCCGTGGCCGGCGCGCAGGGCGGCGGCGTTCACGGCGACCACGTCCTCCCCCTTGGAGGCGAAGCGCGCCGCCACCTGCTCGGCGAGGGCGTCCAGGTCCACCCCGACGAGGGCGGCGGAGGCGCCCAGGGCGACCATGTTCTTGGCCCGCGCCGCGCCCGCCTCCTTCGCCAACTCCGTGAACGGGAACGCGGCGACCTCGGCGCCGTGGGTGCTGACGAAGTCCCCCACGCCCGCGTCCACCAGCAGCAGGGAGCCGGCGCCAAGCTTGGCGTCCATGCGCGGCAAGACGGTCTCGTTAAACGCCAGGGCCAGGTCCACGCGCTCCGGCGGAGCGAGGTGGCCCCCCGGCGTCAACCGGACCGTGAACGTCGTGTCGCCGCCGCGGATGCGGCTCGGGAAGTCCCGCTGCGTCGACGGCCGGTGGCCCAGGGCCGCCAGGGCGCGGGCGAACGTCTCGCCGCCCGACTCGAGGCCCTCGCCGGCGGTGCCGCCGATCATCCAGGCCACTCCGTGCCCTGGAATCAAGCCGACACCCCCCTTCGGGGGCTGCCGGCCATCGACCAAGCCACGCCGTGCGTCTTCGTCACGAAATCGGCAGCGACGCAGGGTGGATGAAGCCTTGGCTTGGACGTCCTACGGACTCGGGCGACGGGGACCGCGTCGGCCGCCCCCGCGCCTCCCGTTGCCGCGCGATCCGCCACCGCCCTGGCGACGCGGCTGCTGGCCGCCGCCCTGCTGCCGCGGGCCCGGCTTCGTGCGGCGCGGCTGCTGCTGCGGCTGCGGAATCTGCACCGGCGCGTCGGGGCCGCGGGGGCTCTCCTCGGGGCACGGCAGGGGCAGCCGGTCGAGTTGGCGGCCGGCGAACTTCTCCACGAGGCGGAAGTCCTTGTGCTCGTCGCTCTGGACGAACGTGAACGCCTTGCCGTCGGCGCCGTTGCGCGCCGTGCGGCCGACGCGGTGGACGTACTGCTCGGGGTCGGGCAGGTCGAAGTTGACGACGTGCGTGATGCCCGGCACGTCCAGGCCGCGCGCCGCGACGTCCGTGGCGACGAGGACGCGCGCCTTGCCGCTGCGGTACGCATCCATGGCGCGCTCCCGCTGGCCCTGCGTCATGTTGCCCTGGAGCGCCACGCTCGACCAGCCGTGGCCGTCGAGCTTCTTCGAGAGGCGCTTGGCCAGGTGCTTCGTGCGCGTGAAGACCACGGCGCGCTCCGGCTCCTCCTCGGCCAACAGGTGCAGGAGCGTCTTCTGCTTGTCCTGCTTCTCCACCTTCGACATGAACTGCTGCGCCTTCGGGATCGTCGTCTCGCCGTCGTCCACCTTGATGCGCACCGCATCGCGGGTGAACTCGTTCATCAGCTTGCGCACCGCGTCCGGGATCGTCGCCGAGAACAGCGCCGTCTGGATGCGGTCCGTGTCCAGCATCGACCGGACCTTGCGCATGTCGCGCACGAAGCCCATGTCCAGCATCCGGTCCGCCTCGTCGAGGACCCAGAAGGACACCTCGTCCAGGGTCAAGGTGCCCCGGTCCAGGTGGTCCAGCAGGCGGCCGGGCGTGGCGACGACGATCTTCGCGCCGCGCTTCCCGAGCGCCTCGTTTTGTTTGCCGAAGCCCGCGCCGCCGTAGACGGTCACGATGCTCAGGCGGCTCGCCTTGGCGATGTCCGTCAGGACCTCCGCCACCTGGATGGCCAGCTCGCGGGTGGGCACCAGCACCAGGCCCAGCACGCCGTCGCGCTCGGCGCGGAACCGGTCGACGAGGGGGATGCCGAAGGCCGCCGTCTTGCCCGTGCCCGTGCGGGCCTGGCCCACCACGTCGCGGCCGGACAGGAGGGGCGCGATGGCCTGCTGCTGGATGGGCGTCGGCTCCTCGTAGCCCATGGCCACGATGGCGTCCAACGTACCGTCTTCGATGTCGAACTCAGAAAAGAGCATGGAATGTTCCTAGCCGGGACCGTGTCGCCCAGGCCCGCCCCGGAGGACGCAAGGCGGACGGCGCGTGGGGCGACCCGTCCGCGGGATGCCAGTGCTGGCTGAAGCGGTCGTGGGAGACGGGGTATATCCAGCTTGTGGTCAGCGGGTGCGGGCAGCGAACGCCGCAGCGAGCGCAAGAACCCCCAGAACCAGGACGACCCCCACCCCAGGGGCGTCCTCGCCCCCCGTTGCTCCGGACAACACCAGGAGTGGACCGGGGGCGCCGGGATACGCGGCAGGGTCGTCGGTGATGAACGCCAGCGCAGCGCCCACGGTGCGTCCCCCCGCATCGTCGGAGGCCACAACCAGGAACGACACCACCGCACCGACGGGCGTCTCAGGCGTCACCTCCAGGACCGCGTAGGCGAGGGCCGTTTCCCCCGCACCCAGGCTCCGGGGGGCGTCCACCAACGTGACCCGCTGACCCTCTGCCCCGAACACGGTCCAGTCGATGCCGTCGCGGCCGGCCGTGGAGGTGACCTCGAAGGGAACCACGGCCAAGCCCCCCGGCGCTGCCTGGAAGACGTGCTCCCCATCGACGTCGATGCGCCAGCCGGCATCCAGGGACACCAGCACCTCCTCGTCGATGCGCTCGTGGTACTCGAAGAGGGGCAGGGTGAGCGTGGATTCGCCGGGAACGAGGAAC
>JANQNI010000361.1 GCA_028289805.1 Thermoplasmatota archaeon
GACGCGCCGGGCCAGCAGCACGACGGCGATCACGATGCCCACGGCGCGCGCCAGGGCCCACGCCACGTCGGCGCCGGAGCCGCCCGCGCCGCCCTGGCCGGCGAGGAAGGGCACCAGCAGCACCATGGCGACGACGGCGAGGTCCTGGAAGACGAGGATGCCGAGGGCGGCCTGGCCCTCCGGCGTGCGCGTCTCGCCGCGGTCGGAGAGGAGCTTCATCACGATGGCGGTGGAGGAGAGGGCGACGAGGGCGCCCGTGAAGACGGCGTTGCGCCAGCCGACGCCCAGGGCGACGAGGACGCCGGCGGTGGCCAGGAGGGTGAGGGCGACCTGGAGGCCGCCGCCCACGAGGATGAGGCGGCGGATGCGGGCGAGCCGGTCGAGGCTGAACTCCAAGCCGATGGTGAACAGCAGCAGGACGACACCCACCTCGGCGGCGGCCTCCGTCAGGGCGGGGTCGCGCACGAGGCCGAGGGCGTTGGGGCCGATGAGGACGCCGGCGGCCAGGAAGCCGACGATGGGCACGAGGCCGAGGCGGAAGCTGAGGTACGCGATGGCGGCGCTGGCCACCAGCAGCACGGCGAGCTCCGTGAAGAAGGCGGGGGCGGCTCCGGCGGCGAGGAGGTCGATGCGCATGGAGGCGGACCCTCGTGCCATCGTGCCCTCCCGTATAGCTGCTGTCCGTGCGTCCGGATTGCGCCGCCGGGGCGCAGGGGGCCGTTTTTTCGACTCCGTGCGATGGGGCCGGCATGGAGAAGACCTACCGGGGCCGGGAGGCCGACGTGCGCTTCGACCTGGAACGCTGCATCCACGCCGCCGAGTGCGTGCGCCGCCTGCCGGCGGTCTTCGACACCGAGCGCCGCCCCTGGATCACGCCGGACGCCGCCTCCGCCGAGGCGCTGGCCGAGGCGATCGGCCACTGCCCGACGGGGGCGCTGCACCTGGATGCACCCGAGGGCGGCCCGGAGGAAGCGCCCGACGCCGTCAACACCGTCGAGGTGCGCCCCGACGGCCCGCTGTACGTGCGCGGGGACGTGCGCGTGGAGGACGCGGACGGCGCGCCGGTCGTCCAGGACACGCGCCTGGCGCTGTGCCGGTGCGGCCGGTCCGCCAACAAGCCGTTTTGCGACAACGCCCACCGGGAGGCCGGCTTCCGGGACGGGGGGCACTGGGAGGACGCCAAGCTGAGCGGGGACGCAGAGGGGTCGGGGCGCCTCACCATCCGCACGGCGCCGGGCGGGCCGCTGCTGCTGGAGGGCCCGGTGCGCCTCCCCAGCGCGGACGGCGCGCCGGCGTGCGCGGGCGCCGCGGGGGCCCTGTGCCGCTGCGGCGCGTCGGCGTCGAAGCCGTTTTGCGACGGCTCCCACGCCCGCGTGGGCTTCCAGGACCCCTGACGCGGCCTACGCGGGGGTCGGGGCGGCGGGGGTGGCCGGGCCGTTCTCGCCGTCGAGGATCTCGACCACGTCCAGCAACGCCACGCGCACGGGCACGCCCAACGCCGCTGCCAGGGAGGGCGTGGTGCGGCCCTCGTCGCCGCTGACCATCTCCTTGATGTACGCGCCGCTGTCGGCCAGCACGTCGACGGAGAAGTGCCGGGCGTCGTCGTAGCGTTCCAGGTGCATCTCGTGGATGCGGCGCTTGCGCACCAGGTCGGCGCGGCGGTGGCTGACGCGTTGCGGCGTGCGCTGCTCCAGCACCACGTCCGTCATGGCGCGGCACGCCGCCACCACCTGCTCCTCCGTCAGGTCGGCCTCGCTCTCGCAGTGGGCGACGTAGCGCTTGTCGTACTGGCCGTCCTTGATGGCGGCGACCTCGGCCTTCTCGGTCATGCGCAGGCCGATGACGCCGGCGCCGCGCTCCTCGGTGCCGTCGTTGACGGCGGCGGCGAGGGCCTCCAGGTCCACGTCGCGGCGCTTGGGGTCGTGCAGTTCCAGGACGAAGGGGCGGCCGGAGCCGAGCATGAGCGCGTCGATGTCCTCCCGGCCGGCGCCGTGGAAGGAGTACTTCTCGGCCTGGAACGCCGCGCGCGCCGGTTGGCCGACGCAGTCCTCGACGCTGTCGGGGTAGGTGACGCCGGCGCCGTCGCAGGCGTGGCAGCCGAGGCCGGAGCAACTGCGGCAGGGCCAGTGGGTCTGCGGCAGTTCGCGGCTGTGCTTCGTGTAGCGTCCGGCCAGGAAGACGCTGTTGGCGCGCGCCGACGCGGTCCAGAAGCGCGTGTCGACGTGCACCACCACGTCCGGGCGGCCGTCCGTGACGGCCTCGGTGCCCAGCCGGTCGGCCAGCAGCGGCGCCAGGATGCGGTTGGCCTCCGTGCGGATGGAGTCGCCGACCTCGGGGTTCAGGTGCTTCCAGTCCCGCTCCCTCGCCTCGCACGCCGCGGGGAAGATGGTTCCCACCTGGAAGGTCCGGTGCTCGTAGGGGGCGAGCGCCTCGGCGGCGACCCCCACCCACGCATCCACGTCCCAGCGGTCCTCGCACACGGCGCAGTCGGCCGGGGCGACCTCACTCCAGCCGTGCTCGGCGCGGTGGTCCGCCGCGACGCTGGACTGGATGTCGGCGCCCAGGGCGCCCGTCAGGCGGCGGCCGAGGCAGCGGTCGCAGAGGTCGAGGTCCGGCGTGGGCTCCACGGGCGCGGCGACGGGGGCGGGGATGAAAGGGTTGGCCCGCCGAAACGTTCAAGGGGGACGGACGGGAAGCGTGGAGCGTGCCCAGCGCCGAACCGCAGGAGGCCGAGGAGGTCATC
>JANQNI010000375.1 GCA_028289805.1 Thermoplasmatota archaeon
GCTCCACGCTCCAGTCGCCCGCCTGGTAGGGCGCCTCCAGCACCACGGGCCCTGCGTCGCAGTCCGTGCCGCCGGTGGGGCCGCCCCCTGCGAAGCCGACGCAGGCGACGCTCTGGCCGTCGGGGTCCCGCACGAGGACCTCCACGCGGCCGTCGCCCGCCACGCGCCGGGCGTCGATGGCGATGCCGACGGTGTCGTAGGCCCCCTCCCGGCCGTCCTGGCGCGGCACCGTGACGACGGTGCTGCCCTGGAAGGCGCCGAGGTCGACGACCTCGTCCTTCTGGCCGCGCAGGAAGAACGCGTCGCCCCGGTAGCCGGTGCCCACGTCGGTCAGTTCCATATCGACGGTGGCGCCGTCGGCGCGGTCGAGCCGGATGGATGTGAACCACTTCGCCTCGGGGCTGTACGTGTGCTCGATGGTGCTGCCGTCGGCGGCGGTGCCGCGGATGACGAAGGCGAGGGCGTCGGTGCGGCCGTCGGGCAGGCGCACGTCGGCGCGGCTGGCGGTGAACGTGAACTCGGTGTCGAAGAACACGTCCGTCCACGTGCTGCCCTGGCACAGGGGGAAGAAGAACATGTCCGCGTGGCTGCCCGACTCGTGCGGGGAGTAGAGGGTGCGGTGGACGCGGCCGACGACGGGGTTCGAGCTGTAGAGGGCGTGCAGGAGCGCCTCCTCCCGCGTCGGAGTGCCGACCATGTAGTGCGCCCCGTCGTCCTGGAGGTCGTAGTAGGCGAGCTTGGTCTCGCCCAGGTCCTCCCCGTCCACGGCGAGGTCGTACGCCCAGAAGTCGCCGATGATCCACGGGCTCGCCTCGTTGTCCGGCCCCTGCGTGTCGGGGGCGTAGACGCGGGGCCGCACGTCGTTTCGTTCGCAGAAGTGGTCCCCGAAGTACTGCTCGGGGTCGCACAGCACCTGCTCCTCCTCGCACGGCTCCTCCTCGACGGCGTCGGGCGCATCGCCGAAGCACCCGGCGAGGGTCGTGGACAACAGGAGGAACAACACCGCGGGGGCGCGCACGAAACCGCTATCCACGACCCCCCGGCTTAACGGTTGTGAACATGGAACCGACGCCCGATTCGCCCGCCACGCCGCAGGTCCACCCGAGCGCCGTCGTCTGCGCGGGCGCCGTCCTCATCGGCCAGGTCGTCATCGAGCAGGACTGCTTCGTCGGCCCCAACGCCGTCCTGCGCGGCGACATCGAGCCCCTGACCATGCGACGCGGCAGCAACGTCCAGGACTGCGTCGTCCTGCACACCCACGCCGGCAACCCCGTCGTCGTCGGGGAGGAGGCCAGCGTCGGGCACGGCGCCGTCGTCCACGGCGCCACCATCGGCCCCCACAGCATCGTCGGCATGAACGCCACCGTCCTCGACAAGGCCGTCGTCGGCGACCACGCCGTCGTCGGGGCTGGCGCCGTGGTGCCCAACGGATTCGTCGTCCCGCCCCGGAGCCTCGCCGTCGGCATCCCCTGCCGCGTCGTCAAGACCGACGACGACGCCGTGGCCGAGATGGCCTACCAGAACGGCCAACGCTACCTCCGCTACCGCGAGGAGCACATCGCCGGCCGCTGGGGCGTCCTGCGCGGCCCCCTCGGACCCGGCGCTCCCGGGGACCCCTGACGTGCGGGCCCCCCGCTTCGTCCCCGTCGGCCAGGCCCGGTTGCAGGTCCTCGACGCCGTCGCCCACGACCCCCGCGAGACCGCCGCCGTGGTCGCCACCCTCGACGCCCTGCGCCCCGAGGTCGTCCTGGTGGACCGCGACCGCGACGACTGGGAGCGCGCCCGCGCCGGCCGCCCCGGCGCCTACGACGAACGCCTCCTGCGCGCCCTGGAGGAGGCCCGGCTCCCCGCCCGGCCCGACGTGTTGTGGCGCGAGGTCCGGGCGTGGGGCAAGCGCACGGGCGCCCGCGTCGGCGTCATCCACCCCGCGAGCATCCCGCCCCCGGCGGGGCGCAGGGGGCTGCGGGGGCTGGACAAGCTGCTGAAGAAGGAGGGGTTCGAGGCGACGGGCCCGCGCGCGGCGGTGGAGGCGTCCACGGACCACTACGTCGGCCGCGTGCCCGACCTGCGCACGTGGCTCGTCGAACGGCGCGACGAGACCGCGCGGCTGCTGTGGACGTCGCTGTCGGGGCACGCGGTGCGCGCCGTGGTGGTCTTCGCCGCCCCCGACGCCGACGCCGTGTGCCACCGGTTGGCCGACCTGGGGCGGGCCTGACGCAC
>JANQNI010000004.1 GCA_028289805.1 Thermoplasmatota archaeon
GCCGGCCTCGAACGCGACGTGGCCGCGCACCTCCAGGTCCGTGTCGCCGTCGGCGGTGAGGGCGCCGCCGGCGGTGGCGGTGAGGTCCTTGCCGTTTTCCAGCATCCGCAGCACCAGCCCCGACAGGTCCGCGTCGTCGCCGGCCTCGAACGTGACGTGACCGCGCGCCTCCACGTCGGCGCCGGAGGCGTCCACGTCGCCGTCGGCGGTCGCCTCCAGGTGCTTGCCGTTTTGCAGCAGGCCCAGCTCGGCGCCGGCGAACGACACGCTGCCCGCGCTCGTCCACTCCAGGTGGCCGCGGGCGTCGACGACGGCGTCGTCGAGGACCACGTCGCCGCCGGCGTCCACGAGGAAGTCCTTGCCGTTTTGCAGCAACTCCAGCTCCAGCCGCAGGGCCGAGACGGCGCCCCCCGCCTCCACCTTGACGTGCCCGCGGGCGTCGACGACGGCGTCGTCGAGGACCACGTCGTCCTCCGTCGCCTCCACGGTGAGGTCCTTGTTGTTGAGCAGCAGTTCCACGGTGGCGCCGGCGAGGTCGACGCCCTCCGCCTCCACGTCCAGCGTGCCGCGGGCCTGGAAGATCGCACTGGAGAGGTCGGCCGCGTCGTCGGCCTTCAGCAGCATGTCCCGGTTGTTGGCCAGGGTGGTTGCGGTGCCGTGGAAGCGCAGGTCGCCGGCCGACTCCACCCTCAGGTCGTCGCCGGTGGCGGTGAGGTCCGTGTGGATCGTGACGCCGTCGCCCTTGAACTCCACCTGGTCGGCCTGGATGGGCGGCACGGAGGCGGGGATGACGAGGCCGTTCCCGCCGGCGTCGTGGACGCCGTCGGCGACGACGGAGACGTCCAGGGGCCCGTCCACGCCCTCCGTGTAGCGGCCGTCGCCGTCGCGGTCCTCGTAGGGGAAGCCGGGGTCGGCGCCGCCGGGCGCGGCCGCGACCGTGAGGCTGAGGCCCGCGGTGTTGTCTGACTCGTCCGTCTCCGCCACCACGTCCTCGGGGTCGACGACGAAGCGCACCGCGTGCGTCCCCTGCGCGGCCGTCCAGTCGACGCCCAGGGTCGCCGACGCGCCGCCGGCCAGGGAGGCCACGGCGTCCGTGCCGACGCTGGCGCCGTCCACGAACACCTCCAGCACCACGGGCGCGGCGGCGTCCGTGCCGGCGTTCGTGACGCGGGCGGAGAGCCGCACGGTCTCTCCACCGACGGGGTCCGCGGGGTCCGCTGCGGGGGCGTCCACGTCCAGTTCCACCGACCCGTTGCCGGGACCGCCGCCGGGGCCGCCCCCCGGTGCGCCGGGGACGCCCTCGACGCTGCCCTCCGACAGCACGAGGGCGCCGTCGACCACCAGGAACACGCCCGTGATGTTCTGGCCGGGGTAGAGGCACGAGACGCACAGGCTCTCGCCGAGCTTCCACGACGCGCCGTCGGCCGTGTCGGCGGCCAGGTCGGTCAACGGCACCTCGAACCGCGTCCCCCCCTCCACGCCCACGGACAGCACGGCCCGTCCGAGGGGCACGGGGTCGCCGCCCTGGTGCCGCAGCAGGTACGCCGCCTCGCCGCGCACCACGCCCAACTCGCTGCGGGGGGCGGTGTCGGCGTCGTCGAACGCGCCCAGGACCACCACGGAGACGCCCGCGAAGACCGCCACCGTGATGCCCAACAACAAGACGGTCCCGACGACGCTGGAGACCGCAGCTTCTCGCGTGCCTTCGTCCACCAAGACCCGAACGCCCCTTGCCGCAGGAGGACTTGAGCCTTTGGGCCGCGGTGCCGCCCACTCCAAGAGACCAAGCATAAAGGCCCGAAGGGCGATGGGCCTGCGTGGACCATCGGGTGGGTGAGACGGAGTCGGAGGAAGACCCCGGCGTGCTCCGCTCCGACGACATCCTGGCCGCCTTCCGGGCCCGCCGCGCCGGTCAATCCCTGGACGACGCGGACGCGCCCAAGCAGGAACGGACGACGGCGCCGGCGGTCGCGGACGACGCGGAACCGGACCCCCCGACGTCTCCACCCACGCCGGACGCCG
>JANQNI010000006.1 GCA_028289805.1 Thermoplasmatota archaeon
TCTTCGACGAGATCACCGCCGAGATCGTCGGCAAGCAGGATGCCGACGCCGACGCCCACAACCTCTTCGTCGAGATCACCGAACCCGCCCTCCCCGGCGCCGTGCGCGTGGACCGCGTCCACCACGTCGTCGCCCCCGACGGCGGCTACGACGAGACCGGATCGTTCTCTTTCAGCGAGGCCGGCCTGGACATCACGGGCCGCCTCGTGCGCGCCCAGGCCGACACGGACGGCGGTCGATCCCACGCCGCCGCGTCCGCCGAGGCCGCCGTGCACGACCTCCGCATCGACTTCCTCGGAAGCCCCCTCCTGCACGCCGACGTGGTGGTCGCATACGCCGACGCCCACGCCCGCACCGGCGACAGCGTCGCCGGCAACGGCGGCACCATCCTCGACCTGGTCGTGGACGCCCAGCCCGTCTCCGTCGTCCCCCCAAGCATCGCCACCATGCACGGCGAGATCCGGTTCATGGACGGCACGAAGACCACCACCGGCGACACGGCCCAGGCGTGGATGGACGCCATCCACATCACCCTCAACCCACCCACCGGACAAACCATCGAGGTCGTCGTCAGCCATGCCTACGCCGGCGCCCTGTGCGGCGACGGGAGCCTCACGCCGCCCCCGCCGCCCACCGACGACCCCATCCTGCCCGAGTGCCTCCTCGGTGCCCCCGTCGAGGTCCCGGTCGGCCCCGTCAACGTCGTCGAGGTGGACCTCTGCACCCCCTGCCCCTCCCAAGCCGGCGGACCCGTCCAGCCCGCGAGCCTCGGCTCCGGCCCCTCCGCCGTCGCCATCCCCGGCACCGGCGCACCGACCACGCCCGACGACTGCGTGGACTGCCCCCTGCGCAACCTGGACGCCCTGGCCGTCGACCCCTGCGCGCCCCCCTGCGCGCAGACCTCGCTGACGGACCTCTGCACCCCCGACCCCTGCGACCTGGCCCTGGCCAGCCTGTGCTTCGAACCCCCCTGCGGGGACCCCTCCGACCCGGTGGCCGTCTTCGTGCGCGACTGCGCCAACACGGCCGAATGCAAGCGACTGACGGCCAAGCCCGTGACGGAGCTGAGCTCCAACGACGTCCAGACGTGCCTCCGGTCGCTCCTGCGGTAGTCGGTCGAATCCCATCCTCCTCCCGCTCCCTCTGTTTCACCCCTGCTTCGCCTCGCTTCTTGCTGTCTCAGCCTCGCCCCGCCGGACCTTGAGCCCGAGCGTCGAAGCGCTTTCATGGCAAGCCCCCTCGCCCGCCTCGTGGAAGGACTCGTCTGCCCCCTCGACTACCGCTACGGCCGCGCCGAGATGAAGCGCGTCTTCAGCGAGGAGAGCCGCCTCCGGTACCTGCTCCAGGTGGAGGCCGCCCTGGCCCACGCCCACGCCGAGACGGGCGCCCTGCCCCGGGAGGCCGCCGAGGCGCTCCAGACGGTCGCCGACCAGGAGGGTCGCGTCACCCCGGCCCGCGTCAAGGAGATCGAGGCGGAAATTCGCCACGACCTGATGGCGGTCGTCAAGGCGATGACGGAGGCCGCCGACGAGGACTTCCCGGACCTGCTGCCGGGCAAGTACGTCCACCAGGGCGCGACGAGCTACGACACCATCGACACGGCCAACGCGTTGCAGTTCCGCGACGCCACGGACCTGGTGGCCGGCGGCCTGCGCGCCCTGCGCGACGCCCTGCTGGAGCTCGCCGACGCGCACCGCCACACGACGATGCTGGGCCGCACGCACGGCCAGTCGGCGGTGCCCATCACCTTCGGCCTGAAGATGGCCGTGTACGCCTCCGAGGTGGGCCGCCACCTGGAGCGCCTGGCGGAGGTGCGCAAGCGCATCGAGGTCGGCATGATGAGCGGCGCCACCGGCTCCATGGCCGCCTTCAAGGGCAAGGGCATCGAGGTCCAGAAGGCGGTGTGCGACCGCCTCGGCCTCGCGCCGGCCACCGCCAGCACGCAGATCGTCCAGCGCGACCGCTACATCGAGCTGCTGAGCCACCTGGCCAACGTCGCGACCTCCCTGGAGAAGTTCTCCACCGAGGTCCGCACGCTCCAGCGCACCGAGATCGGTGAGGTGGCCGAGGGCTTCGACGTGGCCAAGCAGGTCGGCAGCTCGACCATGCCGCACAAGCAGAACCCCATCACGAGCGAGCAGGTCTCCGGCCTCGCCCGGCTGGCCCGGTCCATGCTCATCCCCTCCTGGGAGAACGCCGTGCAGTGGAACGAGCGCGACCTGGCCAACTCGGCGCCGGAGCGCTTCATCCACCCCCACATGTTCCTCCTGGTCGACCACTGCGTCTGGAAGATGGTCGACGTCTTCACGCACCTGCGCGTGCGCCCCGAGAAGATGACCGAGAACATGGAGCGCGCCCAGGGCCTCATGATGGCCGAGGCGGTCATGATCGCCCTCACCGAGCAGGGCATGGGCCGCCAGGACGCCCACGAGGTCGCCCGCGAGGCCGCCATGGTGGCCATCGCCGAGGACGTCCACTACCGGGACGCCCTCCTGCGCAGCGACGCCATCGTGGGCCTGCTGGGCGAGGACGGCGTGCAGGAGGCGGTCGACCCCGCCAACTACGTCGGCCCCGTCGACGCCATCATCGACCAGGTCCGGGCCGAGACCGAAGGGCTCTGACCGGCTCCAACCGAGGCGCCGTGGTCCGGCGGCAGAACCGTGCCTACCGCCACGACCGCCGCGCGTCCACCCGCCCCACCGCCAGGGTGCTGGCGAGGAAGACGCCGCCGGCGAGGCCGAGGCTGCTGCCGCACATCACGAAGAATCCGGCCGCGCCGGTCAGGCCCAGGGCGAGCACCAGCACGCCCCCGAGGGTCACGCCGGCAAGCAGCCCCACGATGACGCCACCGACCAGGGTCGTGTCCCGGTCGTTCGTCCCCTGGTCCACGCTCCCATGCAGCACGAGGAGGCCATAGCCCTTCGTCCAAGGCCGCCTGCCCGAAGGTCCGAAAGGGGGGAGGGGGCTACTCCTCGGAGTCGTCCCCGGCGCGGGCGTCGCCGCGCCCCCAGAGCCGGCGCGGCCGGCGCTCCTCCGCCTCGTGGTAGGTCCAGGGGGCGTCCAGGTCCTCGGGGTCGTGGCTGCGGTCGCGGGCGGGGCTGCTGGTGTCCCAGAAGCGCTTCTCGCGGCGCAGGAAGCGCTCGCGGGCGGCCTCCACCTCCTCGTCCGTGAGGCCCTCGCGCAGGTACTCCTCGCTGAGGACGAACGGCGCCTCGTCGTCGTCCAGCTCGGAAACCTCCTCAACCTCGTGGATGGGCTCGGGCGGCTCCTCCAGGTACTCCTCCTCCGGCTCGCGGCGGCGCCGGGCCAGGAGGACGAACAGGAGCACCACCAGCAAGAGCACCACGGCGGCGAGGACTGCGAGGAGCCACCACGGCAGGCCGCCGGGGCCCTCGCCGGCCAGGGCCCCCCCGCCC
>JANQNI010000017.1 GCA_028289805.1 Thermoplasmatota archaeon
ACGGCGTCAAGGACGGAGCCGAACTGCGGGGCATCTCCAACGCCCACGAGGAGACCTACGCGCCCACGGACGCCTACACGAAGGACACCGACAACGACGGCGTGGACGACTCCGAGGGCATCGCCGCGACGATCACCGCGCGCGACCCCTTCCTCCGAGCCGGTACGACCGTGGACGACCCGTCCCAGAACTCCGGCGACCCCAACGACCCCGAGAGCCAACCCGGCGACGGAGACCTGTCCTTCGAGCCCCCGAACCCGGACGTGGCGGGCATCGCGGCGTTCGCCGTGGAAGCCGCCGAGGCGGCCGCGCAGACGGCGTTCTCCACCATCGAGGACGTGGCGGGATCCATCCCGGCACCCTCGGACGCGCTCGGCATCCTCATCGAGGACTGCAACGACGAGACCCCGCCCGCCTACTGCGGCAACGCCCAGGACCGCTTCTACGACGAGCGCGACGTCCACGACACGGACAACGACGGCGACCAGAGCGGCAGCAACGGCCAACTGGACCTCGTCGAGGAGCGCGTCGCCTACTTCAAGACGAACGTCGACGGCACGACGGAGCTCGGCATCCAGCAACCCGGCGTCAGCGGGGCCCCCTCCACGGTGGCCACCTTCGTCTTCGGCGACCCCGCCGCCTCCGACGACCAGGACGTCCTCGTCCGGGCCTTCGACCACGTCCTGGGCCAGTCCGCCTGCCTGTACCTGCGCTCCGGCGAGGCGGTCCCCGTGACCGCCGGCGTCGCGGCCGACGGGACCTGCACGGAGGGCACGGAGGCCGGCGACCTGGTCATCGAGCCCACACAGACGGGCGTCGGCCTGCGCCTGCGCGACGGCGCCAGCGCCGGCGGCACGGTGCTGGCGGAGTTCGCTTTCTCCGAGGCCAACCCGTACGACAGCCACTTCGTGGCCGACGGCCAGCGCACGACCCTCGCGGACGAGTTGGCCGACGGTCAGGACGCAGACGGCCAATACTACGTCGCAGTCCCCGACCCGACGACCCTCGACCCCATGTCCGGCTCGTTCGAGACCATCCCGGTCGTTCTGCCCGGCCAGGGCGACGTGTCGACGGACCCCGAGGACCCCATGGGCACGTGCCTGTCCCTCGGCCTGCCCCAGGAGACCTGCGATGCCGTGACGAACCCGCCGCCGGTGGAGCCGGAAGCGCTCGTTGAGACCGTGCTCGCCCTCCTGCCGGAGGAGACGCCCGACCCCACCGCGGCCTGCGACGACCCCGCCCTGGCCGACCTGTGCGCCGCGCTGGACGAGGTGCCCACGGACATCGACCCTGAAAAGCTGGCCCAGGCCATCGAAGAGGAGCTTGCTGGGCTCGACCCTGAAGGCTCCATCGAGGGGGCCTGCGGTGTCAGTGGCGCTTCCTCGTGTGAGGAGGCTGTGGGGGCGTTGGTGGAGACCCTGCTCGCACTTCCAGACGAAATCGACGGGCCGTTCCCCGGATGCGTCGGAGACGCAAGCACATTCACGTGGGTTTGCAGAGACGAATCTGGGCGGTATTTCTTCGCCATCGCAGGAACCATCATGTTCTTCGTCTAGCCCGCAGCCCAGAACTCTTCCCACTTATCCATCCAAAGCCCGGGCTGCACGCACTACAACATGCAGCCATGATTCATAGACTACGGCAGAAGCAGTCGCCGTAGCGGTTGCCGAGATAGCAACGGTAATGGACCCATGCCACAGGCGGCGTCAGCCGGTTGTGCCCAACACGTATGCGGACAGCACATGGTGAGCCACAAGCACCGAGGGAGCGAGGCTCGGAGGAAGACCACAAACCTGGAGCGACCCCATGCCGCCGGAGGTCGCCCAGATGTGCCGCGATAGCATTCCTGGAGATACGGAATTCTTCTCAAGAAGAGGGAGAATCAATGTTGATTGTTCGCGCAGGGCGACTTCACACCCCAAATCATGCTTCGACCCAAACCACGCACCCCCTCGCCCGTTGGACCATCGGGTTGCCCCGGAGAGGTTAAGTCCCCAGCAAAACTTGAGCGGCCTGCCACCTGGATGCACAGCATCCCGGCCCATGAGGTTGACCCATGCGATCATCCACCCAGAGTGAACCCGAACGCGTTGCGAAGCGCCTTTCCGCGCTTGGCGCGACCAGCATGATCGTCCTTGCGGGCTTGACAACCCTGGTTGCGTTCGCACCCCCCGCAGCCCCCACAGCAGGGGTAGCCCCGAGCTTCACCGCCGCGACCTTCGGCGACGCCGACGACGATGGACACCTGGATTTCGTGGACATCATAGTCACGCTTGATGGAGGGGAGACAAACAAACCCCTGAACAGCGCTACGGTTCGCCCCCACGATTTTACAATTGACGCGATCCCCTCCTTCGGCTGCGAGAACGATGGGAAGCGCTGCATCGACCTGGATGATTCCGACGGCTCCGAGACGTTCCGAATCTTCTTCCCAGAACTTCGCGAGATTGGTGTCGGAACAGCCCCAGAGTTGCGATACATGGGCCCATTGCAAGACACAGATGGTGACGAAGCAGCAGAGATTGTAGCCGATGCAGATTTAGCTGAATCAACAAATGTTTTGCCGAAATTCCTTCGTGCATATGGAACCCAAGAGTCTAGCCAGGTGATTTACCATTTCAATGAAATTGTTCAGTCCCGCGAGACGGTTGTCGGAATTGGGCGAGAAGCGAACCCTGTTTGCTGGAATGATGTCTCCGACCCAGAGTCCAATCAAAGCGGAAAGATTAATGATTCTTCTTTTTCGGAGAATGCTCCAAAAGCCACAATCACCCTCACCGAAAACCCGCATCGAGACGACTCCGCAACGGTCGTCGTCCCGACTACCACCGGCGTTTGCACCGGAAGAGTAGGGGTTGTTGACCTGGGCGAGAACCCAGTATCCAATGGAGAAGAGGGCGCAAGTACGCCAGCCCTATTCCCATTCACCGACGAACCCACCCTCACCACCATCCTCAGCTCCGTCGGTTCCAACGTCATCGTCGCCGTCTTTGACGGTCCCGTCTCCGGCCCCGGCGGCACGGGCGCGGTCACCGGCGCGGCCTTCAGCTACATCAACGGCCAGGGCACGGGTGGCGCCACCGGCATCGCCAGCGTGCGCCACATGGAGGGCGCCAACCGCGTCTTCATCACCCTCAACGCCGCGCTCTCCGAAGCGGACTTCCAGGCGGGCGGAGACCAGGTCATCCTGAACGCGAACACGGTGACGGCCGCTGGCTTCACGGGCAACCGCGGCACGGACACGACCTTCGACATGATCGTGGACAGCACGTCCATGGGGCTCTCGTCCACGGACCCGACGCCGAACGACGACACAGTCGTGGGGCGCTGGGACGACGTGGACCTCCGCCCCCGCCTCCTGGTCGCCACGACGGCGGACTTGGACCAGGACGGTGTCCTCGACGCCGTGCGCCTGAACTTCGACCAGCACGTCGCCCCGTCTGCGAACCCCGCGCTCACCGCGTTCTCGGCCTACCTGCCGGAACTGGATGCTCTGCCCAACAACGACGGATTCCTGACCGTCGAGGCCCTCGTCAAGCCGGGCACCGACTGTCCCAAGCTCCTTGACCACGTCACGACCGGCACCGAATACGACCTGTGGATGTGCCTCGACAAGGATGAGGTCCCGGTCTCCGTCGGCACTGGCGCCGACCTCCGCGTCGGCCACAGCGGGGACAGCTCCATCACGGACGTCCAGCCCGACTCCGGCGACGCCAACCATGCACACCCCTTCGCCCAGTTCGTCGCCACCGACGGCGCCGCTCCGGTGCTGCTGGCCATGGAGACCCTGGACGTGGGCGGCGACCCCGCGCAACCCGTCCAGGACGGCTTCGTGGACGGCGTGCGCCTTACCCTCTCCGAGCCCCTGGACGCCGCCTCGTTCCGCATCGGGGACTGGAGCGTCTTCCGGGGCGACACCGCCGTGTCGCTGACGGAGGGCAAGGTCGGCACGGGGGACCTCGTCGACACCTTCGACCTCCTGTTCGCGTCCGGTAGCGAACCGGACACGGACGCCCACACGTTCCCCTCCGCGCCGTCCTCGCCGAGCGTGCTGGATCTCACCGTCCAGCACCTGCCCCCCGCCTCGGGCGGCGTGGCCGACGCGGCAGGCAACGTCCTCGACGGCTTCTCTCGCTTCGGCCGCACGCCTGCCGAGGGCGCCCCCGCAGCCACGGACGTGCGGGTCACGGACGCCGCAGCCCCCCACCTCATCAGCCTGGTGGGCACGGTGGGCACGCCCAGCGTCAAGGCCACCTTCAGCGAGCCCGTCTACTCGACGGCCGCGAAGACGGGCCCCCTGACCAGCGCGGACTTCACGTACTCGAACGCCAACGGCGTGGGCGCGGGCGGCGTCTCGTCGGTCAACCACGGCGCCGGCACCGAGACGGCGACGCTGGCGCTCAACGAGGCCCTCGTCGCACAGGACCTGGACCAGGCCGACAGCACGAACCCCGACCGCATCGAGTGGCGCACGGACGGCATCTTCGACGCCGACGGCCTGGCCCTGGCCTCCGGCGCGACGACGATCGCGCCCGCTGCGGGCCTGGAGCTTTTGGAGGCGCGCACGCGGGACCTGTTCACGCCGGACGCCCAAGACAACCTCGTCGCCGGCCCGGACGGCATCCTGGACACCCTTGAGTTGCTGTTCGACGAGGCCATCGACGACGGCGCCGGCACCGACTCCTGCAACAACCTGGACGTGGGCGACTGGACCGTGCGCGTCGGCACCCAGGAGGCAACGCTCGTGAGCGCCGAGACGGACCTGTTCCACGGCGACGGCAGCAAGCGCGACTTCCGCGCCGACGGCACCGACGACCCCGACAACCAGGCCGCATTCTGCCACGCGGATTCCAGCGACCGCGACGGCCGCATCGTCTTCCTCGTCTTCGACCAGACGCACGCGTGGGACACGAGCGTGGTCCCCGTGGTGGACTACGAGCCCGACGGCGACGCGTTCAGCATCACCAGCCTCTCCGGCGGCCCCCTGGCCCTCGTCACGGGCAAGCAGAGCGTCGACCGCGCCCAGCCCCTGTTCCTGTCGGCCAGCGCCAGCCCGGAGACGCAGACGGTCACCGTGCGCTTCTCCGAGCAGGTTGCCGGCCCGGACGGCCGCGTCCTGCGCGAGCACATCACCTACCACGACCGCAACAACGGCGGCGCCACGAGCCGCGACTCCATCAACGCCGGCGCTGCGGCGGTCTCGACGCTGACGGTGCGCACCAACGTCCCCCTGACGGCGGCTGACGTCGGCGTCGGCGACACCGCGGACGACATCCAGGCCAGCAAGGTCCTGGAGGACGCGGCCGGCAACGTCCTGTGGACCCCCGGCACGAGCACGTTCG
>JANQNI010000048.1 GCA_028289805.1 Thermoplasmatota archaeon
CGCGTGCGCGCCCGGCGCCGGGACCGCCTCTGGGCCGCCCCCGCCCACCGCGCCCTCGACGTGGTCGACGTGCTGCACCACGCCCAGCCGGAGCGCAGCGCCGCCTTCGAGGACCTGGAGTACCGCCTGCGCTGGGGCGGCGACATGGACCACGTCCAGGCGTGCCTGGCCCTCAAGCGCGGCCTGGAGCCCCCCGGCGACCTCCCCCCGCTGCGCAAGCCCCTCTACCCCTACCAGGAGCAGGCGGTGGCGTTCCTGGACCGCGCCGGCAGCGGCATCCTCGCCGACGAGCCGGGCCTCGGCAAGACCCTCCAGGGCATCGCCTTCGCCCTGCTGCGCCCCGGCCCCTGCCTCGTCGTCTGCCCCGCCACCGCCAAGCACGTCTGGGCCCGCGAGGTGGAGGCCGCGTGCGGCGAGACCGTCGCCGTGCTGCAGGGGCGCACCCCCGTCCCGGTGCCCTCCGCCCGCTTCGTCGTGGTCAACTACGACGTGCTGGAGGCCCACGAGGAGGCGCTGGCGGCCCACGGCTTCGACACGCTGGTCGCCGACGAGGTCCACCGCGCCAAGAACATCCGCGCCAAGCGCACCCAGGCCCTCGTGCGCCTCGCCGACGCCGTCCCCCGCAAGCTGCTGCTGTCGGGGACCCTCCTGATGAACAGCCCGGAGGACCTCTTCCCGCCCCTGCGCATGGTCCGGCCCGACGTCTACCCCGACTTCGCGGCCTTCTGCGACCGCTACATGCGCACCCGCAGCGTCCGCGTCAAGGTCCGGGGCCGCTGGCGCAGCCGCACCGTCCGGGAAGGGAGCCAGCGGTTGCCGGAACTGCACCACCGCATGGACGCCTTCACGATCCGCCGCACCCTCGCCGAGGTGCGCGACCAGTTGCCCGAACTGCGCCACACGGTCCTGGAAATCGACCTGCCCGACGACCTCCGGGGCGCCTACCGCGCCCGCGTCGGCGGCGCCGTGCGCGCCCGTCCCGGCGCCGAGCGCCTCCAGGCCGCCACCGACGCCCTGGGGGTGTGCATCGAGGCCAAGCGGCGCGTCCTGGCAGACCTGGTCGAGGAACGGCTGGACCTGGACGGCCGCAAGACCCTCGTCTTCAGCACGCGACTGGCGCTGCTGGACGCCGCGGAGGAGCGCAGCCGCGTGCGCAAGGCCACCCTGCGCATCGACGGCGCCGTGCCCACGGACACCCGGCGCGGCATCGAGGAACGGTTCCAGACCGACGACGCGGTGCGCGTGTTTCTGGGCCAGACGCGGGCGTGCAGCGAGGCGCTGACCCTGGACGCCGCCGACACCGTCGTCATCGCCGAGGCAGACTGGTCCCCCCAGGCCAACGAGCAGGCGATCCGGCGGGCGCTGCGCGTCAACACCCAACACGCCGTCGAGGTGGTGTGGCTGGTGGTGCGCGGGACCCTGGACGAGGCACGCATGGCGGTGCTGGAGCGCAAGCGGGCCGAGTTCGGCGTCGTGATGGACGGAGCGGAGCCGGCGGACGCGGCGGGGGTGCTGGACGAGGCGCTGGACCAACTCCAGGTCACTCGACGAAATCCGTGAGTCGCCGCTCTCTTGGGGCCTTGAACACCGCCAACTGGGACAGGAGGACGGGACGGACCATCTTGGCACGACCCCCCAGGGAATACATCGTCATGCGGAGGTTCTGCTGCCTGCGGGCGAGCCAGTGCTCCTGACTCAGGCTGATGGCGATCTTGCTGATGTGCGACTGGGACGGAGGGTCGTCCAAGGTCTTGTGGATGAAATCCACCAACTCGTTCTGGCGGACCTCGGCGCGCTTCCGGGTGCATTCCGCCACGGCCGCCAGGACCAGCATCTGGTTCTCCGACAGCGCGGAGAGCATCCGCTGGATGAGGGGCGTCTGGACGTCCACCACGTCGGGGACCCGAAGCGTGAGGGCACGCCCGGTCGGGCCCAACTCCTGCATGAACGTCTGGCCCAGCATCTCGAACGCGGCCCGCAGTTCCCCCTCGAAGAACACGAACAGTTGCGCAGCGTCCTCCGGCTCGATGGGCGGCGTGAAGGACACGCCTCCGCCGGGGGCCCGCGCGTCCTCGTACCGCGCCTGCACGATCTCCGCGATGTCCTCCGGCGACAACGGGGCAGGCATCACGGGAGTGCCGAGGATGTCGGTCACGTTGGGACGGTTGTCGAGGGCGCGCAGGCGAAACTGCTCGTTGGCGCACAGCAGGAAGTGGAACCCGTCGGTCTGGAGGGTGTCTCGGACGTGGCCGAAGAAGTGGCCCACCGCGTCCGCGTCCGTGATGGTCGACTGGTCGAGGTTGTTGACGTGGACGACGATGCGGCCGACGCCCTCCGACGCGGCGATGGCGCGAATGTTCTGCAAAGCTTCGA
>JANQNI010000057.1 GCA_028289805.1 Thermoplasmatota archaeon
ACCCGCCGCCAGCCCACCGCCCGTCGCGGCCGTCCACCGGGCGGCTCCACCGGCTCCTCCCGGTGGCCGTCGCGGCGAGCGTCCTGAGCCTGGCCGCCATCCTGGCGTGGTACCAGGCGCGGCGGGACCTGGACCTCCTGGGGACCCTGCGCGACCTGGACCCCCGCGTCGTGGTGCTGGCGCTCGGGCTGCACGTGGCGTCCCACCTCGCCTGGACGCTGCGCATCCGCACCCTGGCGCGGGGCCTGGGCGTCGGCGTGGGCACCGGTTTCGCGTGGCGCCTCGTGACGGCGGGGCAGTTCGCAGCGGCGGTGACGCCCGCCCGCGCGGGGGCGGAGGCGATGCGCGTTGCCCTCCTGGTGCGCGCGGGGGCGGGGGGCGTGGCGGCCGGCCGGACGGTGGTGGCCGACCGGACCTCCGACCTGGTGCTGTTTTCGGTGCTGGGCACGGCGGGGGCGTTGCTGCTGCCGAGCCTGTTCGGACCCGACGCGGCCGTGCTGCGGGGCCTGGCGTTCCTGGCCGCGGGCGCCCTGGCCGTCTTCATCGCGGTGCTGGTCTACGGGCTGGCCCGCCCCGAGGTCCTCGCGGCGGTCGTGGACGCCCCATGGAACGGCGCCCGCCGGCTCCTGCGACGACCGCATCGACCCGCCGCGCCCGTCGTCGCGTCGTTTCTCGACCAGGTGCGCCACGGCATCGTGACCCTGGCGCGGGAGTCCCCCGCCCGCCTCGCCGCGGCGGCGGCCCTGTCGGTGCTGTTGTGGAGCCTGGAGTACGGCGTCCTGTGGGTGCTGCTGCGGGGCCTCGGCGTGGAGATGCCCCTCGCGGCGGTCCTGGCGGCGGGGGTGCTGCTGACCATGCTCGCCGCGCTGCCGCTCAGCGTCGGCGGCGCCGGCGTGGCCGAGGTGTCCGCCGTGCTGCTGCTGGGGGCCTGGGCCGGCGACGCCGCGCCCGTGGTGGTGCTGCTGTGGCGGGCGTGCAGCTACTACTACGACGTCGTCGTGGGTGGGGTCGTGGCGGCGTGGAGCCTGGGCCGGGTCGAGCCCGCGACGCACGGCGCAGACGCCCCGTGAGCCCGCGCCGAGAACGTTTATGCGCCGCCAAGGGCATCCGAACCCATGCGAGTCCTTGTTGTCTTCCTCTTGCTCCTCCCAGCGACGGCGGGGTGCCTCCAGCAGGAAACGAACCCCACCCAAATGCAGGAACCGCCGCCCCACCCCCTCGAGGCGTCCAGCTTCACCTGGACCCCGTTCTTCCCCGAGGCCGGCGAGCCCGTGCGCTTCATCCCCAACGTGCGCAGCAACGAACCCGGGGACGAGGTCGTCGCCCTCAAGTGGGACCTGGGCGGCACCCTGAACACCGACAACCGCCCCCTGCACGTCTTCCAGGCCGCCGGCGACCACGACGTGCGCCTGACCATCCAGACCCGCATCGGGGGCCAGCACATCCTAGAGGAGACCGTCGAGGTCCTGCCCGGCAGGGGCACCGCGCCGCAGTCCACCCCGACCGGCGCGCCCGCCGAGCCGACCGCTCCCCCCGAACCCCTGTGGAGCATCAACCAGAGCACCGTCCACTTCGCCTTCCGGTTCGACGAAGCCGTCGAGAGCGTCCACTGGGACTTCGGCGACGGCACCACCAGCAACGAGCACCGCCCCACGCACGTCTACGCCAGCGTCGGCGACTTCGACGTCACCCTCCGAGTCCTGGCGCCCTCCGGCATCCACGAGACCCGATTCAACGTCACCGTCGAGTCCGTTCCCTTCCTGCCCCACGTCATCGTCGCCGTCCCCGACAGCGGCGTCAACCCGTACCACGCGGTCTACCACCGCCCCCAGCTCACCGCCCACCCCTGCACCTACATCCGCGACTACCCGTGCGACATCCCTGCCCTGGAACTGACCCTGGACGCCAGTTCCTGGCAGGAGGCGTTCCAGGCGGACAAGGAGAAGTGGGAGGCCATCCGGCCCGGCGACCGCTTCTGGATCCCCGGCACCAACCTCATCACCGTGATGTGCCAGGAGCCCTACACGGGAAGCACGGCGACCAGCGGGGTGGGCGCCACCGGCGTCGACCACTGCATCCTCGACGACTCCAGCATGCACGGGACCGGGTCCACCAGCAGCGTCCTCTCCGAGAACCCGGAAGCGCTGCTCATCTTCGAGGAGGGCAACAGCAACCACGACTCCCTGATCGACGGCACCTTCCCCATCGACGTCATCAACTTCAGCTGGGGCGCCGCCGTCCCCCTGGCCGGCACCAACCTCCTCCAGACGGACTACGCCCCCTTCTTCGTCGCGGCCAGCGGCAACGAGGGCGCCTTCCCCGTGCTTCTGGACGGCCAGAAGAGCCACCCCAGCGTCATCAACGTCGGCGGCGCCGACGGCGCCAGCCAGACCGAGCCCGGGTACAGCAGCTGGAAGACCGCCGACTTCGTCAGCGAGTACTGCCGCCCGACGGCGCAGACGCGCAGCCTCACCGAGACGCGGGAGCGATACTGCGGCACCAGCTTCCCCGCCCCCACCCTCGCGGGCGCATTGAGCAAGATCATCCTGGGCCTGCGCAAATCCAGTGGGTACACCGGCAGCATCCAGGACGGCATGGTGGACCCCCTGCTGGGCATCAGCAAGGCCGACGTCCGCGACGCACTCAACCGCACCGCCACCTACGAGGCGACCGGCCCCTTCCCCGCCGACCCCGAGTACGTCCCCCTGGTGGAGTCGGCGCCGTTCTACCAGTACGGCTGGGGCTACTTCGCCCGCGAGCAGGTCCCCGCGGCCCTCGAGTGCATCCTGAGCGACGTCTGCCCCGACAAGCCCGACGCCGCCGTGGCCTACATGGACGCGTTGTGGACGTACCGGGAAACGACGGCGACGGAGTAGATCAAGCGAGCGCGTCGCCCAGCCGCCGCAGCGCCTCGCGCAGCGTCTGCTCGGAGGCGGCGTAGCTGAGGCGCAGGTGGCCCGCCCCGCCCGCCCCGAAGGCGCTGCCGGGGGTGCCGGCCACGCCCGCCTCCTCGATGAGCTTCATGCACAGCGCCTCGTCGCCGCCGGCGGCCTCCGCCTGCTCGAAGCGGGGGAAGACGTAGAACGCACCGGCAGGCGTCGGGCAGGAGACGCCGGGGATGGCGTTGAGGCCCTCGACCATCAGGTCGCGGCGGGCGCGGAACGTCTCCCGCATCTCCCGGACGCTGTCCTGGGGGCCCGTGAGCGCCGCCACGGCGCCGTGCTGCGCGAAGCTGGTGCAGTGGGTGACGCTGTGGGACTGGAGCTTGTTCATCTGCTTGAAGGCGGGCTCGGGGGCCACGGCCCACCCCATGCGCCAGCCCGTCATGGCGAAGCTCTTGGAGAGGCCGTCGATGGTGATGGTGCGGTCGAATGCGTCCGCGAGGGCCGCGGCGCTCTGGTGGGTGCCCTCGTACAGGAGGCGCTGGTAGATCTCGTCCGAGAGGACCCAGAGGTCGTGGTCGATGGCCAACTCGACGATGCCGCGCACGTCGTCGGGGGTGTTGACGCCCCCCGTGGGGTTGCTGGGGCTGTTGAGCAGCACCGCGCGGCTGCGGGGCGTGATGCGCTCGGCCACCGCATCCGGCGTCATGCGGAAGCCGCTCTCGGCGTCGCAGGGGACCGGCACGGGCGTCGCGTGGGCCCACTGGACGATGGGGTCGTAGCTCACCCAGGCGGGGTCCGGAAGCAGCACCTCGTCGCCCCGGTCCGCCACCGCCAGGACGGCCATCATCACGGCCTGCTTGGTGGGGGTCACCAGGACGTGGCCCGCCTCGCAGGGGATGCCGTTGCGGTCTTGGTGGAACGCCGCCACCGCCTCGCGCAGCTCCGGGATGCCCGGCCCCGGCGTGTAGTGGGTGTGCCCCGCGTCGAGGGCGTCCTTGGCGGCCTGGCGGACGTGTTCCGGCGTCGTGAAGTCCGGCTCCCCCAGGCTCAGGCTCAGGATGTCCGCGCCCTCGCGGCGCTTGCGGGCCACCAGGTTGCTGATGCCGACGGTGGCGCTGCCGACGATGCGGTCCATGCGGGCGGCGAACGGGGGCACGGGAGCCGTCAACGGGTGCGGATAGAAGCGGGTTGCGCTGTGAGAAACGCGACGAGGACCGGAAGCCGGCCGGGGATTCCGTGCGCGACCCAGGAGGCGATGGCTGCGGGCCGACCCGACTCGCAACGATTCTCAAGGCGCACGCACCATCTCCTCCCCGTGCGTCTCCTCGACGACCCCTCCAGCGACGCCGAGCGCGCACTCGGCCTCCTGCAAGCCACCGTCGATGGCCTGGCATGGGACCTCACCGTCCTCGACGACGCGGGCACCGTCGTCCTGGCCAGCGGGGACGACCGCCCCGGAGCCCACGACGGCATCCTGGAGGACGGCGCGGCGGTCGGCGCCAACTACCTGGCAGCGTGCCGCGCTGCGGAGCGAGCCAGAGACGGGGAGCCGCAGGCCGCCGCCACCGCCGG
>JANQNI010000085.1 GCA_028289805.1 Thermoplasmatota archaeon
CGATCACGCTCTCGTCGTCGTCGAACACCTGGTGCCGGACGCCGCTGGTGCCGGCGTGGGTGTGGGCGCCACCCAGTTCGTCGAAGCCCACCTCCTCCCCCGTGACCGTCTTGATGACCTCGGGGCCGGTGATGAACATGTGGCTCGTCTGGTCCACCATCATCACGAAGTCGGTGATGGCGGGACTGTAGACGGCGCCGCCTGCGCAGGGGCCCAGGACGGCCGAAATCTGGGGCACGACGCCCGAGGCGCGCGTGTTGCGGTAGAAGATCTCGGCGTAGCCACCCAGGGACATGACGCCCTCCTGGATGCGGGCGCCACCGGAGTCGTTGAGGCCGACGACGGGCGCGCCGTTCTGGACCGCGAGGTCCATCACCTTGCAGATCTTCTCCGCGTAGACGAGGCCGAGGCTGCCGCCGAAGACCGTGAAGTCCTGCGCGAAGACGTAGACCAGCCGGCCGTCGACGGTGCCGAAGCCCGTCACCACGCCATCGCCCGGGATCGTCTTCTCCTGCATCCCGAAGTCGTGGCACTCGTGCTCCCGCAGCGCGTCCAGTTCTGAAAACGAGCCGGGGTCGAGCAGCAGGTCGATGCGCTCGCGGGCCGTGTACTTGCCGGCCTTGTGCTGCTTCTCGATGCGGGCGGGACCCCCACCCTGGAGGCTGGCGGCCTTGCGCTCGCGCAGGTCGGCGACCTTGGCTTCCACGGACACGCGGCGCGGGACGGGGGACGGCGTGAAAAGGTGGCGGCGCAGACCCCCCAGAGAAGAATACACGAAACCCGATGGTTTTTCATTCTCCCCGGCGGGGAACAAAGCAGACAAAAGCACCAAGATTCTCAAGTCCATGTCGCGCTGCGCACGAACCTGCGCGGAGAAAACCCATGAGATACCTTGCCATCCTCGCAACGCTCCTGTTCGCCCTGCCCACCGGCCTCGCACAGGAGCTCGAACCCATCCGAAGGGACCTCGTCGACTTCACCCCCATCCAGGTCGACGGGTCGGTCGCCCCAGCCCCCGTGTCGAGCATAACGTTCACCAAGACCAACAGCGGGACCACGTTCCAGGTCGCCCCCGCCGCCTACTGGGACTGCAACGTCGCCATCGGCGGCACCGCCGGCAGTGCCATCTGCTACCCCGCCCTGCGCGAGGAGGCGCTGTGCCTGAACACGTGGGTGGACATCCACGCCAGCGGGGTGAAGTCCCCTCCGAAGATCGCCGGAATCAGCCGGTGTGGAGACGTCACCGCCGCCTGCGGCCACAGCCTCATCGACCGCATCGACGGGACCCTCCTTCCCCAGGCCCTCCTGACCACCCACGCCCTCGTCTTCCAGAGGCTGGAGTCCGCCGACACCCGCCTCGCCGTGGTGCCGGACGTGGACGACTCCTTCCCCCTCCCGCCGCCCCCGCCCCCGCCCACCAACACGAGTTCCTGCTTCGACGCCGATTCGCAGGTGGACCTGGACGACCGGACCCCCTGGCGCTGCAACGTCTCCTGGGGCAACGCGGCCACCGCCCTGGCCACGTGCGGCCTCGGCGACCCGTAACCGGGCCGGCCCGACCTTTTCCCTTTCCCCCTACCCGTTCAGGCCCCCGCGCGACGCGGCCCGTGGGCGCCTACGGCTTGAGCATCGCCGCAAGCGCCGCCTTCGCGGCCACGGCGCTGCCGCCGGCCGCCATGGCGACGCCGCCGGCGCCCGCGGCGACGGCGACCCACCCGGCGGGCGTGGCCAGGGGGTTCTGGTCGACCTCGATGAGGGCGGTGCCCTGGCAGACGTCGCCGTCGGCGAGGCGCACCTCGAAGTCGACCTCGTAGAGGCCGGCGCCGAAG
>JANQNI010000238.1 GCA_028289805.1 Thermoplasmatota archaeon
CGGCTTCGGCGCGGTGGCCAGCAGCGACGACGACGGCGACGGCCGCCCGGACCGCGGCGAACCCCTCGACCAGCGATGTCAGCCGGACGCGGACGCCGACGGCGTCCTCGACGGCGCCGAGGGCACGGCCCTGTGCGTGGTGCGCCGCGACTGCGACCGCGACGGCCTGCCCGACGCCCAGGAGACCGCCCTCGACTACGACCCCCTGGACCCGGACACCTTCGACACCGGACTCACCGACGCCGTCACCTACGCCTTCCAGCAGGGCGGCCAGGCGCCGGGCGCGGACGCCGACCAGGACGGCATCCCAGACCCCTGGGAGGAGGACGCCGGCCTCATCGACTGGGGCGACCTGGAACCCCGCCCCGGCCGCAGCGACCTCCTGGTGGAGTACGTCTGGGTCACCGGCCCCGACAGCAGCACCTACACCCTCGACGCCACCGCCGCCTACGAGGCCGTGGCGGACCTGTTCGACCGCGAGCGCGACATTGCCGTGACGTGGACCGAGACGCGCATCGAACTGGAGACGGAGCAGCGGCCCGACGTGCTGACGCCGGAGACGTGGACGTACTACGACGACGTGCTGGGCCGCTCCCAGCATGCTCACAACCCCCTCGTCACCACGGTGGTCCTGAACCCCCAGCAGCAACAGCAGCACGCCGGCGACATCCTCGGCGCCGCGTTCCTGCGCTCCATGATCGCCACCATCGACTACGGCGCCCACACGCGGCTCTACTTCCACAACGACGACCTGGGCACCCTGAACGTCAGCCCCGTCTTCGAGAGCCACGTCGTCACCCAGGACGCGGCGAAGGTGCGCGCCTTCGGCTTCGAGGACAGCGGCGTGGACGGACGCCTGCTGTGGCTGCGCGACGCCGACGGGGACGTGCTGGGTGCCCCCTCCACCCTCACCTGGGAGCCCGACTGGTTCGCCCAGACTCCCCTCGTCCGGTACGACGGCTTCGGCGAGTTCCGGTTCCGGCGCGAGTACGCCGAGCTGGACACGGACACCCTGGCCAGCACCCTCGCGCACGAGTTGGGCCACACCCTCGGCCTCTGCCACGCCCACGACCTTGAGTGCTTCCAGGACTTCGACGCCGCCGACCAGGCCGCCCGCGACACCAGCACCATGAGCTACAACGCCCCGTCGGACACCCTGCACTTCCTCGAATCCGAGTGGCTCCAGGTGGAGGACTACCTGCGCTGCCCGCCCCAGGAGACGCTGCGCCTGGTCGCCGACGGCGGCGCCGAGCCGGACCTGCGCGTGGCGAAGTACCAGGCGAGCTTCGAGGCGGTGGGCAGCCAGCGCGCCTGCGGCGACCTGGGGCCCCTGGAGCGGACCTTCGAGGCCGAACCCGCCAACCACTACGAGGCGACCGTGGCACCTCCGGCCGGCGGGCTCGGCGCGGCGGGCTCTGGGGCGACGGCGCTGTCCGTGCACGCCGTCGGCACCGTCGCCCTGGCCGGCGGCGCCCTGTGGGCCGCCCGGCGCCTCCTGCCCGGCGCGTAGTCCTGCGACGACGTGCCCCCAGCCTTATCCTCTCCCGCCTCCATCGGACGGCCATGGGTCGATTCTCCACGTCCTGGTCCCTGATGAAATCCAGTTGGGGCGTCCTGCGGCAGGACAAGGAACTGCTGTGGATGCCCGTGCTCAGCTTCCTCGCCAGCCTGGTGGCCGTCATGAGCATCGCCGGCGTCGGCCTCGTCGTCACGCCGGACACCCTCACCGGCGCGGGGGAGCTGGACGCCGTCGGCATCGCCCTCGCGGCCGCCGCGTACATCCTGCTCGCCTTCGTGGCCGTCTACTTCCACGCCGCCACCGTCGCCGCCGCGTGGGAGCGGCTGGAGGGCGGGGACCCCACCGTGGGCTCCGCCCTGCGCGCCGCCAACGGCCGCCTCGGCAAGCTGTTTGCCTGGAGCCTCGTCGTCGCCACCGTCAACGTCGTCCTCCAGGCCATGCGCAACGCCGACAACCGCTTCGGCCGCATCGCCGCCAGCCTCGTCGGCGGCGCCTGGAACCTCGCCACCTACTTCGTCGTCCCCGTGCTGATGTTCACGGACGCCGGCGTCGGCGGCGGCCTGAAGGGCAGCCTGCGCACCTTCCGCGACCGCTGGGGCGAGACGCTCGTGGGCCACGTCGGCGTCGGCTTCGCCGTGGGCGTCCTGACGCTTCTCTACGTCCTGGCGACGGGTCTCCTGGCGTTCGGCCTGTTCACCGCCTTCGGCACCCCCGGTCTCGTCGTGGGTCTCGTCGTGTTGGTCGCCGGCGTCATCGTGCTGAGCCTCGTCGGCACCGTCCTCTCGGCCGTCTACAAGACCGCCTTGTACCGGTACGCCACGCGGGGCGACAGCGGCAGCACCGCCTTCGACGCCCAGACGCTGGCCGGCGCCGCGTACTGAACCCAGAGGGGCGCGCTCAGAGCGGCACGCAGGTGATGTCCAGCCCCTGCTTGTGGGCCGAACTGAGCGCCTTGCCCTCGGGGCTGGTGGCCTTGAAGCGCAGCTTGCCCTGCTGCGAGGCGCGCAGTTCGCCCACGACGGCGCCCTCCACCTCGACGCGGAAGTCCCGCCCTCCGAGGCCGGAGCCGACGGACAGGAACACGTTGGAGCCCGTCTTCTTGTACTCGGGGTGGACGGGGCTGTTGGCGCTCGCCGAGGCGGGTCCCCGCGCCCGGCCGCCGGGGCGCGGCGCGGCGCCGTTGCCGCCCTGGTCCCGGAGGCTGC
>JANQNI010000263.1 GCA_028289805.1 Thermoplasmatota archaeon
CTCGAGCCCGTCAAGCACGTCGCCGACCTCGTCGAGGTGATGGCCCGGGTCCGCGAGCGCTTCCCGGACGCCCGGCTCGTCGTCGTCGGCGACGGTTCCCTGCGCCAACCGATGGCCGACCGCGCGCGGGCCCTCGGCATCCAGGAGTCCATCGTCTTCGCCGGCAACCGGGACCAGGCGTGGATGTCCCGCCTCGTCCCGCACGTGCGCGTCGTCGCCGCATCCCACATGGGTCGGGCCCTCGTCGAGGCCGCCCTCGGCGGCGCCCCCGTCGTCGCCTACGACCACGACTGGCACCGGGAACTGGTGCCCCACGGCGAGGGCGGCCTGCTCGTCCCGCTGGGCGACGTGGAGGCGTTCTCGGCGGCCGTCGTGGAACTCCTTGCCGACCCCGACCGTGCCCGCGCCATGGGGGACGCCCTGCGCGAGCGGGCCTACGAGATGATGCACCCCGACCACCTCGACCGGCACGAGCGGGAGACGTACCGGAACCTGCTGGAACAGACCGTCGGCTGAACCCGCCCGCACTTCCGCCCGGGGGTCTCCGGCACCCTTCCGGATGCCATCGCCTAAAAACGTCCCCTCCTGTCGGGGCGCGTGAACGGAGGGCGCCCCCAGACGGTCGGCGTGGCGGTCGTCGGCACCGGCGCCATGGGGATGAACCACGTGCGCGTGTACCGCAACCTCGGCGCACGGGTCGTTGCGGCGGTCGACCCCGATCCCGCCCGCCGCGCGGCCTGCACCCAGCGCTTCGGCGTCGAGGCTCGGTCGGACCTTGCGGACGTGCTCGAAGACCCGGAGGTGGAGGCACTCAGCATCGCCGCCCCCACCGCCGCGCACCACGCCGTGGCCCGGGATGCGCTGCTCGCCGGCAAGCACGTCCTCGTGGAGAAGCCCCTCGCCGGCACCCTGGAGCAGGCCGAGGAACTCACCCGCCTCGCGGACGAGGCCGGACTGGTCCTCGCCGTCGGGCACGTCGAACGGCACAACCCCGTCGTCCGGATGACGCGGGAACTGCTGGACGGGGGCGTCTGCGGCGAGCTGATCTCCCTCTCGGCCCGCCGCGTCGGCGGGATCAACACGCGCATCCAGGACGTGGGCGTCATCCTGGACCTCGCCGTCCACGACATCGACGTCCTGCGCCACGTCACCGGCTCCGAGGTCGCCTCCGTGCACGCCGTCGCGGGCAGCGCCCCGGGCAAGCACGAGAACCGTGCCCACCTCACGCTGGAGTTCCACGACGGCGTCTTCGGCTCCATCGACGTCAACTGGCTGAGCCCCATCAAGGTCCGCACCCTCAACGCCACCTGCACCAAGGGATACCTGGAACTGGACTACATCCAGCAGTCCATCCGACGCTCCACGTCCCACTGCATCGACGCCGGCAACGAGGACCTGTACCGCGTCCCGCGCGAGTACGAGAGCCACCTCGTCTCCATCCAGAACCAGGAGCCCCTGGCCAACGAACTGACGGACTTCCTGGACGCCGTGCGCACCGGCCACGCACCGCTCGTGCGCGGCGAGGACGGCCTGGCGGCCCTGCGGGTCGCCCACGCCGCCCTGGAGTCCGTTCGCGAACGCAGGAGGGTCACCCTCGATGAATGAAACACCCCCCAACGCCCTGCCCTACACGGTCTACGGCGCCACCCGCGTCGGCGAAGGCACCTACGTCGGCCCCCACACCATCCTCGGCCACCCCGGCAAGCACGACCAGGGCCGGCTGCGCGGCGGCGGCCTCGACGACCTGCCCGGAGCCGTCATCGGAGACGGGTGCACCATCCGCTCCCACAGCATCGTCTACAGCGGCGCCCGCCTCGGCGACCACGTCCAGACCGGCCACCGCGCCCTCGTCCGGGAGGACACCGTCGTGGGCGACCGCACCCTCATCGGCACCGACACGGTCGTGGAGGACCAGTGCCGCATCGGCAGCCGCGTCAGCCTCCAGACCGGCGTCTAC
>JANQNI010000290.1 GCA_028289805.1 Thermoplasmatota archaeon
GCGGCGACGTCCTCGTCGAGGCGCCCCTCCTGCCCGACGACGACGGCCGCGCCCAGGCCCGCCTCGACGCCACGCCCCTGCGCGCCAGCCGGGAACCCCACTACGCCCTCCTCGCCGTCGCCCTGCACACCGACGGCACCTACGCCGGCCACGCCACCCACCTCCGGGGCGCCGTCGCCGGACTGGACGCCCCCGGCCTCCACGTCGGCCGGGAGGGCAGCGTGGCACTGCGCCTCCAGCACGCCGAAGCCCTGCGACACGCCGACGCGGACGACGGCCCGGCCCGCACGCCCGAGCCCGACCTGGCCCTCGCCGCCGCCGTCACCCTCGCCCGCGACGGCGAGGCGCTGCTTGCACGGTCCCTCGTCGTCCCCGAGGCCGGCACCCTCGCCGCCACCGCCACGTTCCGGCCCACCGCCGCCGGCGCCACCGCCCTGGAGGCGACCGTCGACGCCGGCGACCTGGTCTTCGAGCTGCGGCGCACCGTGGCCGTCGCCGAAGCGGACGCGCGCGCCCCCGGCCCCGGCGGCGCCATGCTGGCTGCGGGCCTCCTGAGCCTCGCCCTGGGCCTTCGCAAGCGTGAAATACGGCCCTAGGGTCGGCCGCCCTGCACGCTCTGGCTGGGGTAGTGTAGCTGGTAAGCATAGGAGATTGTGGTTCTCCTGGCCCGGGTTCGAATCCCGGCCCCGGCCCTCCCACCTTCCGCGCCGTGGCGCGGGACCCTTCGCATGGCACGAGGATCTTCTCGCGGACGGTTCGACTGGTTGCGCAAGCTCGCGGCCGTCGTGCTCGTGCTGTCCTCCCTGACCACCGGCATCGTCGGACTCGGGCAGGTCGTCAACGGCGACTGGTGGGGCGTCCTGCTCATCCTCGCCGTCCCCCTCGGCATCACGCTGGCCCTCAAGGTCACCCCCGAGGGCGGAACGACGGGGTACTTCGACAAGAACATCTGACGGTCCCGGTGCCGTGCGCCGACCGTCGGACGCCGAAGCGTCTTCGATAGTCCTTATTGGAGCGCCCCCATCGAGGGCGCGTGGTGGCGGAACCCACGTTCCTGGCAGGGCCGGTCAGCCTCGGCGCCGCCCGCGTGCTCGCCCTCGGCGTCGCCGCATACACCGTCGCCACCGCCGCCCACACCCGCCGCGCCTACCGCCACCGCCTGGAGGACCGCGGCTCCGCCCTGCTGGCCACCTTCGTCATGGCCGGCCTCGCTGCCCTGCTCTGGCAGGAGGGCGCCCGGCTGCTGCCGGCACCGTACTCCCTCGTGGTGCTGGTGCTGTCCATGGTGGGCGTCATCATCACCCTCGGCTACACCCTCTCCGACGCCGAACGGCGCCTCCAGGAGTGGCGCGAGCAGGTCAAGGCCGCCCTGGACGAGTGGGCGGAGAAGATGCTGCCGCCGGAGCGCAAGGAGCAGTGGCTGGAGGCGCGCCTGGCCGAGTACGGCGCGGAGGAGAAGCGCAAGACGCCCCACCTCATGATGGCCCTGTTCATCCTCGGCTACCTCGCCCTCGGTTATCCCATCCTGCGCGGCACCCTGCGCCTGGTCGACGCGGAGACGATGCCGCGGGAGTTCCTCGTCAACCTCCAGGTGCCCGTCGAGGCCGGCTGGCTCGCCGCCGGGCACGTCGTCAGCACCACGTTCCTGCTCGGCGTCCTCTTCCTGCTGCTGCCCGTCGAGATGGTGCGCCTGCGCTTCCCCGAGCTGGGCTACCCCTTCAAGGAGACCATCAACAGCCTCCTGCGCGAGCGTGAGCACGGCCTGTTCGGCGCCCACTACTACATCGCCGCCACCCTGCCCTTCGCCATCCTGCTCCTGACGCGCGAACCCGTCGGCTGGAGCACCAGCCTGTACGCCGTCGTCGCCGTGCTCGTCGTGGCGATCTTCGGCGACTCGGCCAGCGCCCTCTTCGGCAAACGCTACGGCAAGCGCACGTGGCCCCACAACCCCAACAAGACCTACGTCGGCACCGTCGCCGGCACCCTCGTCAGCGTCGTGCTGGCCCTGCCGTTCGTCGGCGTCTACGCCGCCCTCGTGTGCGGCCTCGTGTTCCTGCTGGTGGACGTCCTGGCCCCCATCCCGTTCAGCGCCTCGGACAACATCCTCAACCCCCTCGCCCTCGCCGCCGCGCTGCTGGCCATCCAGGACGAACTGGCGCCCCTGCTGCCCTACTACTAGGCGCCGGGGGCGTCCGCCCCGTCGTCGCCCGCCGTCCGCGACCGCGCCGCCGCCCGCCGCCGCGCGTTGCGCTGCTCGCGCAGCGCGTCCATGCGGCCGCCGTGGCGGTGGTTGCTCACCGTGAACCAGACCAACCCGAACAGGACCGCCGGCGCCACCGGGATCAGGAACCCGAACCGCATCGACTCCAGCGCCGCCGCCTCGTTGATGCGCTCCCGCACGCCGTCGCCCAGGACCACGACGAAGACCACGAACTCCAGCAGCAGCGCCGCGCAGTAGAACAGCAACGCGTTGGCCGTCGCCCCGCTGCGCTCCAGCGCCGCCACCTCCCGCTCCAGGACCCGCAGCGGATCCCCCCGCATGGCGTCCTCCAGGGACCGCATCAGGCTCAGCGCCCGGCGCTCCAGACTGCGGTCTGCCACGAACAGCACCGCCATCGCCACCACCACCGCCAGCAGGAACACGGACAGGGTCGCCAGGGGCGGCAGCGCCTGCGCCGCGCGCTCGTTGTAGAGGGTCAGGGCCCACGCCATCAGGAACCCGCCCAGGCCGAGCACCACGAGCCAGCGCCGCGTGCCCTCCAG
>JANQNI010000317.1 GCA_028289805.1 Thermoplasmatota archaeon
AACCCCATCCTGGGCGACACCCTCGCCCGCATCCACCGCGCCGCCGGGCACGACGTGGAGACCCAGTACTACATGGACAACCTGGGCCGGCAGGTGGCCCTGCTGTACCTCGGCTCCAAGACGTTCGAGGAGTCCGACCTCCCCGCCGCGGCCCGCGACAAGGTGGACCACAAGCTCGTGCGGTTCTACCAGGCCGCCAACGAGCGCATGAAGGAGGACCCCGACTACGCCGAGGAGGTGAAGCAACTCGTGGCCACCCTGGAGACGGCCGAGCCCGACCTCCTGGCCGACGTACGCACCGTCTACGAGGCCTGCTTCGCCGGCATGCGCGAGAGCCTGGAGCGGCTGGGCGTCACCTTCGACGCCGTCAAGGACGAGTCCGACCTCGTCGCCGACGGCAGCGTCGACCAAGTCATCGAGGACCTCAAGGCGTCGCCCCGCGCCGCCCGGGAGGAAGACGGCGCCAACTACCTCGACCTCTCGGCAGAACTGGAGGGCAACAAGTCCACCAAGTTCTTCTTCACCCGCAAGGACCAGACCAGCGTCTACGCCACCCGCGACGTCGCCTACCACAAGTGGAAGAGCGACCACGTGGGCGCGGGCGGCCGCCTCGTCGACGTGCTGGGCGAGGACCACCGCCTCCAGTCCCTCCAGGTCTGCGTGGCCCTGGAGGAACTCGACGCCCGGACGCCCGAGGTGGTCTTCTACGCCTTCGTCAGCCTCCCCGAGGGCAAGATGAGCACCCGCGCCAACCGCGTCGTCTTCCTCGACGACCTGCTCGACGAGGCGAAGGCGCGGGCCCTGGAGGCGGTCCGGGAGCGCCGCGGCGACGAACTGGCGGCCGACGAACTGGACCGGATCGCCGAGGCCGTCGGCATCGCCGCCATCCGCTTCAACATCGCCAAGGTGCAACCGGAGAAGCCCATCAAGTTCCGCTGGGAGGAGGCCCTCGACTTCGACGGTGACTCCGCCCCCTACCTGATGTACGCCCTCGCCCGCGCCAACAGCCTGCTCGCCAAGGCCGCCGACGCCGGCGTCGAGGCGCGCGTCGACTCCGCATCCCTGGGCGACGGCGAGCAACGGCTCCTGGCCACCATCGCCCGCCTGCCCGGCGTCGCCGAGGAGGCCGCCGACCGCAGCGCCCCCCACCGCTTCTGCGCCTACGCCACGGAGCTGGCGGGGGCGTTCAACGAGTACTACCGCGACCACCGCGTCCTCGAGTGCGAGGACGCGGCGCAGCAGGGGACACGGCTGGCCGTCGTGGACGCGGCGCGCGTGGCGCTGCGGCGCTGCCACGAGGCGCTCGGGCTGCCCGTGCTGGAGCGGATGTAGCGGACGCACGCGTCGGACGGGAGGCCACCTCCACAACCGTCATGTAGCCCCCCGCCTCGGATGCGGGCATGCACAAGGCCCTCCTGGTCGGACTCCTGGCGGCGTTCGTCGCCGTCTCCGGCTGCCTGGACAACGAACCCTCCGACGGCACGGAGGGCGGCGCCACCGACCCCGGCCCCGCCGTGCGTTACGACCTGCCCGAGGACCCCATGCCGGAGGGCGCGGACCACGACCACACGGACCCGTCGGCGCACAAGTTCCTCTGGAACTACGAATTCGGCGCCCGTGACCCCCTGATGCAGAACCAGGCGCAGATCGCCGGCCTGCACGCCCTCGACCTGCAGGCGGGGCACCTGTTCGGGGCCGTGTACGGCGCCAACACCGTCAGCGTCAACGGCGGGCTGGCCATCTGGGACCTCGCGGACCCCGCCAAGCCCGAGCTGACGGGTCAGGTGAACCTGGTGGGCGCCGTCGGCGGCGACCGCTCCATGGAGGCGACGGTGGACGGCAACTACGTCGTCATGGGCGCCGAGCAGACCACCTGCCTGGGTCAGGTCAACCCCGTCCCCCTGGACATCTACCTCTTCGACACCAGCGACAAGGCCAACCCGCGCATCGTCGACGTCGTCCCCAGCGAGACGCAGGGGCGCAACGACGTTCGCCCCGAGGCGGTGCAGCCCGGCCTGGGCGGCCAGCACAGCGTCGCCGTCCAGCGCATCGGGGAGCGCGACTACGCCTTCGTGCAGGGCACCGTCTACGAGATCGTCCCCGACGAGGTGCTGGGCGCCAGCCTCGTCCCCACGGGCGCGGACTTCCCGGTCGGCCACGACCTC
>JANQNI010000028.1 GCA_028289805.1 Thermoplasmatota archaeon
GTCGAGCCGGCCCCCGAACTGGTCCACGGCGGGGCCGACACCGGCCGGCTGGCCCCCCACCCCTGGCTCGCCGGCCTCCCCGAGACCGTCCCCGTGGCCCGGTACCACAGCCTCCGCGTCGACGCCGCCACGCTGCCGGCCGCCTGGGAGCCCCTCGGCGCGAGCGCGGACGGAACCCTCATGGCCATATCGCACCGTGACCGTCCCTGGCTCGGACTCCAGTTCCACCCCGAGAGCATCCTCACCCCCGACGGCCCCCGCATCCTCCAGAACCTCGTCGACTCCCTCACGCCCCCGACCCCATGACCGACGAATTCCCCTCCGTCCTCGACGCCCTGCTCGACCGCCGCTCCCTCGACGCCGCCGGCGCAGAGGCCCTCATGGGCCGCGCCCTCGACGGCAGCCTCGGCCCCGAGCGCCTCGCCGCCCTCGTCACCGCCCTGCGCGCCAAGGGGCCGCACGCCGACGAACTGGTGGGCTTCGCGCGCACCCTGCGCAACCACGCCCACCGCATCCACCCCCCCGAGGACGGCGCCGGCGGCGTGGTGCTGGACAACTGCGGCACGGGCGGCTCGCCCCACAAGACCGTCAACGTCAGCACCGCCGCCGCCTTCGTCCTCGCCGCCGGCGGCCTCACCGTCGCCAAGCACGGCAACCGCAGCGTCACCCGCCCCAGCGGCTCCGCCGACGTGCTGGAGCGGGCGGGGGCACGCTTCGACCTGGCCCCCCACGCCGTCGAGTGCGTGCTGCGATCCGCCGGCATCGCGTTCCTGTTCGCCCCCACCTTCCACCCGGCCATGCGGCACGCCGTCCCCGTGCGCAGGGCGCTGGGCATCAAGACCGTCTTCAACCTCCTGGGGCCCCTGACCAACCCCGCCGGCGCCACCCACCAGGTCCTGGGCGTCTACCACCCCGACCTGGTGCCCCTCATGGCCGAGGTGCTCGCCCGCCTCGGCTGCCAGGGAGGCATCGTGCTGCACGGCCACACCGCCGACGGGGCGCCCGGCTTCGACGAGGCGACGCCCTGCGGCCCCGTCTCCTACGCCCGCGTCCAGGACGGCGCGGCGGGCCCCGTCGAGCGCTTCGACCCCGACGAGCTGGGCCTGGAACGCCGCAACCCCGACGAACTGGTCCCCGTGCCCGCCGAGCGGGCCGCCGGCCTCCTGCGCTCGATCCTCGCCGGCACCGCTCCCGAGCCCATCCTGGACACCGTGGCCCTCAACGCCGCCCTCGGGTTCCTCGCCGCCGGACGCGTCCCCGACCTCGCCGCCGGCCTCGCGCAGGCCCGCGCCATCCTCGCGGCCGGGGACGGCAACGCCAAATTGGACGCCTACCTCGCCGCGACCCAACCCCCATGAGCCAAGGCGACGCACCCGACAAGCCGGCCATCCTGCGCGACAGCGAGTTCACCATCGAGGAAGGGTTCCTCTACAAGGCGCTGCGCACCGGCGCCATCTGGATGAACAAGCTGTTCTTCTCCAGCCTGTTCCTGCTCGGCCTCTGGCTCCTCATGGGCTACACCGTCGGCCTGGAGGAGTGCGCCGGCGGCGCCACCGAGCCCGGCAGCCTCGAGGACGTGCAGGCCGCCGAGGAGGGCACGTGCAGCGTCATCCTCACCCCGACGGCCATGTACCTGGGCGCCATGAGCGTCCTCTCCTTCCTCGCCAGCATCGTCTTCGGCGCCCTGGGGCTCGTGGTGGGCAAGAACGTCATCGAGTCCACCCGCGTCGCCGACGAGGCCGGCGCCGAGGAGCGCCAGGAGTGAACCGCCTCGCGCGGTTCCTGGACGACGCCCGGCAACGGGTCCGGCTCGGCCTGTACGACGCCGCCGACGCCCCCCTAACACCCCACGGAAGCTTCCTGAGGGCCGTCCTGGACCGCGACGACGCCGTCGTGGCCGAACTGAAGCCCCGCAGCCCCAGCGAGGGCCGCCTCCTGGACCGCAGCCCCGAGGCCCTGCTGGCCGACTACCGGGAGGGCGGAGCCGCGGCCCTGTCCGTGCTCACCGACGCCGACCACTTCGACGGCGCCCCCGACCTGCTGCGCAGCGCCCACGCCACCGGGCTGCCCACGCTGATGAAGGACTTCGTCCTCGACGAGGCGCAACTGGACTGCGCCGCCCACCACGGCGCCAGCGCCGTCTTGCTCATCGAACGCTGCCTGGAGCCCGACCGGCGCGAGGAACTGGTCCGGGCGGCCCACGCGCGCGGCCTGGAGGTGCTGCTGGAAATCTCCACCCCCGCCGACTGGGAGACCGCCCAGCACAGCGCCGCGGACCTCGTCGGCGTCAACGCCCGCGACCTCGACACCCTGGAACTGGATCCCGAGGGGAGCCTCCGCCTCGTGCGGGCCGTCCACGACGCCGGCCGGCCCGTGCTGGCCCTCAGCGGCGTGCGAAGCCGCACCGACCGCCTGCGCGCCACCGCGGCCGGCGCCGACGGCGTCCTCGTCGGCACCCACCTCGCCAAGAGCCCCGACGCGATGCTGTGGCTCAAGGCCCTGCGGCGGCCCCTGGCGAAGGTGTGCGGCGTCGCCCGCGGGGCGGACGTGGAGCTGGCCGCCGCGGCGGGCGCCG
>JANQNI010000328.1 GCA_028289805.1 Thermoplasmatota archaeon
CGCCACGCGGGCGCCGCACACCACGACGCGCTCGGCCGTCTCCAGGCTCGGCGCCGGCGGGGGTTCCTGGCTCCGGACCTCGATGGCGGCGACGGGGCCGGCGTCCACGGCCAGCTCGTGCACGCGCACGGAGGCGTAGGGGTCCTCCATGGGCGCACGGAACAGGCCGCGCTGGACGGAGACGAACTGGGGCGCCTCCTGGAATTCCGTCGTCACCAGGAACCGGCCCTCGCTGGCGGGGTGGACGGCGACGAAGCGGCGCTCGCTGGTGTCGACGCGCAGGTCGGTGGCGCCGAGGACGAAGCCGACGCCGAGGCGGTTGGCGGCGTAGGCGACGACGGCGTCGCCGGTGCGGCTTTGAAACGCCATCACCAGTTCCGGCCGGCGCTTGCGCACCACCGTCTCCAGCACCTTCGCCGTGTGGTCGATGGGGGCATAGGCAGGTCCGGGGACCTGGTACACGGTGTCGATGGGGTACTTCCGCAGGACCTCCGTCGCGGGACCCAGGTCCTCGCCGACCAGGAGCACCTCGACGCGGCAGCCCAGCTCGTCGGCCATGTAGCGGGCGCGCCCCACGAGGGCGAGCGTCTCCGGGTAGACGCCGTCGGCCGTGGCGCGGCCCAGGACGAGGATGTTGCGCCAGTCGTCGCCGCGCACGTCCTCCAGCTCCCCGCCGCCGCGGTCGGACTCCTCGTCCATGGCGTAGATGTCGGCGAAGCCCCAGCCCTCGTCGCTCACGCCCCACCTCCCGCGTCGGCGTCGGCCGCCTCCGGAACCAGCGCCCGACTGCGAAGCCCCCGGACGAGGGTGCCCCCCTCGACCTCCTCCACGCTCTGGCGCTCCTCCCGGACCGCCTCGATGCGCTGGCGCCGCGTCAACGCCGCGCGCACCGCGTACTGGTCGGCCTGCACGCGCAGGATGCCCCGCTCCTGGTAGGCGTCGTGGATGCCCCACGCCGTCGGGTAGGAGGGCGCCACGTCCCCGGCCAGCACCACGCAGGGGCGGGGGATGTGCAGCTTGTAGGAGCCGAAGATGGAGCGGTAGTCGATGCCGAAGCCGTCGCCGTCGGGGCGCAGGTCGCTGACGCCCACGACGCAGGGCAGGTCCAGGTGCCCCGCCACGGCGGCCAGGGTGCCGGAGAAGCCACCGAACTCGCTGCGGGCGGGGCCCACGACGGCGTCGAAGGGGCCGTGCTGGCGGTACACGTCCGCGATGGTGGCGGCGCGCACGCTGGCGTCGCTCGTCTCCCGCGGCGCCCCCTGGACGAGGATGCCCTGGTCGATGCCGTGGGCGATGGCCTCGCGCAGGATGGCCTCGCCGCCGCCCTTGTTGACGTGGACGGCCAGCAGTTCGGCGCCCGCGTCCCCGGCGTGCTCCCGCAGCCGCTTGGCGAGGCTGATGGCGCGGACGGACGGGTCCGACAGGATGCGCTCCAGGCCCTCCGTGTCGAGGGTGCCGGTGCTGCGACGCACGCGCAGGCGGCCGTGGAAGGCGCCGGTGACGGGGACGAGGACGCGCAGGGGACGGTCTCGGCCCGGACTCACTGGTCCACCCCCACGCCTTGCAGCAGTTCCCGCGCGATGATCATGCGCTGGATCTCGTTCGTTCCCTCGTAGATCTCCGTGATGACCTGGTCGCGGAAGGCGCGCTCGACGCCGTAGCGCCAGCGCAGGCCGTCGCCGCCGTAGATGCGGATGGCGGACTCGCCGGCCCGGCCGCTCATCTCGGAGCAGTGGATCTTGACGACGGCGGCGGCGCGGCTGACCTGCTCGCGCAGGCTGCGGCTGACCGGTTCGCCCTCGGCGATGCGCTCGTAGTACTGGTTGGTCAGCTCGGCGGCGTGGTAGACGGCGTACTCGGCGAGGTGGATGTCCGTGGCCATGTCGGCGAGCATCCACTGGACGCTCTGGTTCTGCCCCACGGGCCGACCCTCCCGCTCGCGGGCGTTGACGCGGTGGACGCAGTCGGACAGCAGGCGCTTCGTGGCGCCGAGGGTGGCGGCGCCGAGGCCGACGCGGCCGCCGTCGAGGGCGGTCAGGGCGACGATGAAGCCCTCGCCCACGTTGCCCAGCACGTTCTCCTTCGGCACCCAGCAGTCCTCGAAGACCAGTTCGGCGGTGTTGCTCTGGCGGATGCCGAGCTTGTCCTCGATGGTGCCGACCTGGAAGCCGTCGGTGTCCTTCTCCACCAGGAAGGCGGTGACGCCGCCGTGGGCGCCCAAGGTCTCGTCGGTGACGGCGAAGACGACGGTGGTGTCGGCGAAGTTGCCGTTGCTGCACCAGATCTTCGTGCCGTCGATGCGGTAGCCGTCGGCGTCCTTCTCCGCCTTGGTCTTGATGGAGGCGGCGTCGCTGCCGGCGGTGGGCTCGGTCAGGGCGAAGGCGGCCAGGTGGCGCCCCTGCGCGATGGGGCGGACGTAGCGCTCGCGCTGTTCTTCGTTGCCGAAGAGGTAGATGGGAGCGAGCCCGATGCCGGTGTGGGCGCCGAAGATGGTCGCGATGCTGGAGTCCACGGCGGCGATCTCCTCGAAGACGAGGCAGTACCCCACCTCGCCCATGCCGGCACCGTCCAGTTCGCGCGGGACGGGCATGCCGAAGTAGCCCTGGTCCTGCATCTTCCGGACCAGGTGCAGGGGGCTGTCGCCGCCGTGGCCGGTCCAGTCGTCGGCCGGGAGGTGCGGTTCAATTTCCGTGCGCATGAAGGCGCGGGCGCTGCGGCGCAGGAGGCGTTGTTCGGGCGTGAGGCGGAACTCGAAGGCCATGCAAGACTCGATGGGGGCGGTCGGGAGGGAGGAGGGGGGCGGGGAGGAAGAGGCGGCGTGGCGCGGGTCCGCGCCTACTTCCCATGGGGGTCCGGTCCCGCAAGAACCAGAGCCGGCCGAGAAGCACCGCTTCGCGTCACTTCCCGGCGAATTCCGGCGCGCGCTTCTCGATGAAGGCCGTGATGCCCTCCACTAGGTCCTCGGTGCCCGCCAGTTCGCCGGCTGCCTCCAGTTCGTTGGCCAGGGCGGCGGCGCGGTCGCCGGCGCGCAGGTTGTCGTTGATGACCTTCTTGGCCGACTGCACGGCCAGGGGGGCGCTCTTGCGGTCGATCATCCGACCGATGTCGATGGCGGCGCGGACCTCCTCGCCGTCGGGGACGATCTTGTTGACGAGGCCGATGCGCTGCGCCTCCTGGGCGTTGATCATCTGGCCCGTGAAGATCAGCTCCTTCGCCTTGGCAGCACCCACGATCTGGGGCAGGCGGGTGCTGCCGCCCCAGGCGGGGATGAGGCCGATCCACGCCTCGGGCTGGCCGAAGCGGGCGCGGTCGCTGCTGATGCGGATGTCGGCCGCCATCGCCAGCTCGCAGCCGCCCCCGAGGGCGAGGTTGTTGACGGCGGCGATGACGGGCTTGGCGCAGTCCTCGATGGCGTTGAAGGTCTCGTGTCCCAGGGACACGATCTCCTTGGCCTGGTCGGGGCTGAGCCCAGCAAACTCCTTCAGGTCGGCGCCGGCGCAGAAGGCGTGGTTGCCGGCGCCGGTGAGCACGACGGCGTTCACCTCGGCGTTGTCGCCCAGGGCGTCGAACTCCGCCTTCAGCTCCTTCAGCACGGCGGGGCTGAGGGCGTTGACGGGCGGGTGGTCGAGGGTGACGACGGCGATGCGGTTCTCGATCTTGGTCTTGACGTACTCGGACATGGTCGCGGTCTCCGGCATGGGAATCAGTCCTGGTTGTGGTATTCGTAGAAGCCGCGGCCCGACTTCTGGCCGAGGCGGCCGGCGGCCACGAGCTGCTTGACGACCTGGACGGGTCGCTGCGGCAGGGGGCCGCCCTGTTGGCGCTGGATGGACTCGCCCGCGTGCAGCACCACGTCGAGGCCGATGAGGTCGGCGAGCGCCAGGGGGCCCATGGGCATCCCGGCGCCGGCCTGCATGGCGAGGTCGATGTCCTTGGGCTTGGCCACGCCCTCCTCGTAGCAGGCGAACGCCTCCTGGAGCATGGGTGCCAGGATGCGGTTGACGAGGAAGCCGGGGCACTCCTTGACCTGCACTGGCAGGATCGGGTAGCGGTGGTTGCGCATGGGCGCCAGGACGTTGATGAGATCCTCCGGCACGTCGTAGCGGGTCTCCATGCCGGGGATGACCTCCACCAGCGGCAGCGTGGTGGGGGGGTTGAAGAAGTGGACGCCCAGGAAGCGGCCCCGGCGCTCCGGCGGCAGCTCGGCGGCGACCTGGGTGATGCCGATGGTGCTGGTGTTGGTGGCGACGACGCAGTGGTCACTGACGTGCTCGCACAGTTCGCGCAGCACCTTGCCCTTCAGCTCCAGGTTCTCGGGGACGGCCTCGATGACGAGGTCGACCTGGTCGAAGCCGTCGTAGGAGGTTTGCCAGGTGATCTTGTCGAGGATGCGCTGCTTGCGCTCCTCCGTGTAGGTGGGCTTGAGGGTCTCGCGAGCCGTCTCCTTCTGCGCGTCCGTCAGTTCGACACCGGCCCGCTTCTCGAAGTCCGAGATGGCCTTCTCCGCCTTGCCTGCGTGGAACGCCACCAGTTCGTCCAGGTCCTTCTCGACCGTCGCCCGGCCCCGCTCCAGAAACTCCTCGCTCACGTCGCGCACGACGACGGAGACGTTGTTCATCGCCAACACCTCGGCGATGCGCGCACCCATGACGCCGGCGCCCAGGACGGCGGCTCGATCCACGAACAGTACCATGTGCACCACGTCGGCCGGAGGCACCGGCCGGGACGCGGGGATGCGGCGCAGAAGGGTTGAACGTTTCGTCCCG
>JANQNI010000334.1 GCA_028289805.1 Thermoplasmatota archaeon
ACCCATCGTCGGCGAGACCTTCAGCACCACCATGCTCGACTGCGGCACCCCCCAGTGCTCCGACCGGCAGGACAACGACGGCGACGGGCGCACGGACTACCCCAACGACCCCGACTGCACCAGCCCCGCCGACGACGACGAACGGCCGCCAGCCGCGTGCGACGACGGCGTCGACAACGACGGCGACGGACGCACGGACTACCCCAACGACCCCGGCTGCACCAGCCCCTCCGACGACGACGAGTGGAACCGGCCCCCCGCCTCCGCCCACTAGTCCCCGACCCGCACCCGCGTCGGCCCTACGCGGGCACCCATTGCTCGAACCGCGTCGGCCCGCCCGCGTCGGCCCGCGCCGCAGCCTCCGAGAGGATGCGTCCGGCCCACGCGAGCTTGCGGGCCTTCGTCTCGGGGTCGTAGTGGTGGCTGTACCGGCTCGGCGTCGCGTCGAGGTCGAAGGCCACCAGGCGCACGCGGCGGACCTCCATCGCCTCGCACAGCAGGGCGGCGCGGTCGCCGTCGGTGAAGCCGCCGTGGTTGCGCACGTGCTGCGCGCCCTCCGGGGCGGGGCTCTGGCAGGAGGGGGCGACGACGGGCCAGTCGGCGGCGAGGCCCAGGCGTTCACGGTTGTCGCCGTGGGCGTGGACGACCATGGTGGCGCCGGCCTCGGCGGCCCACCGCAGGGCGTCGGGGTCGCCGTCCAGGTCCGTCACGACCACGCGGGGCACGACGCCCAGCTCCTGCAACCGCAGGGTGGCACCGTCGGCGGCGACGACGATGCCGGGGGGCAGGTCGGAGGCCCGCAGCCGCTCGAGGACGGGGCCGCAGCCGACGACGACGGCGTCGGGCCGGCGGCGCAGGTCGGTGGCGAGGTGGCGCCAGGCGGCGCGGCCGGCGGCGGGGGGGACGAGGGACGCGAGTCCGCGGGCGGCGTCGGCGTCGGCGTCGGGGTCCCAGCCGAAGTCGTCGAGGATGGCGTGGTACGTGGGCGCCCAGTCGGTCCAGTCCATGGGGCCCCCTACGGCTCCGGGCGGGCCTCGCCCTCGACGAAGAAGCTGCGCACGTAGCGGTTCAGGAGCACGCCGGCGGCGGCGACGCTGAGGCCGGCGGCCAGTTGCAGCACCAGTTCGAAGGTGACGACGTTCTCCAGGGGGGCCTGGCGCAGGACGGCGATGGTGACGTCCAGGACGACGTTGCCGATGAAGCCGACGGCGATGAGGGTGAAGGCGGTGGTCCAGTGGCGCAGGCCGGCGCGGCCCTCGCGCACCCACTCGTCGATGAGCAGCCCCGCGGCGCGCACCAGCAGGGCGGCGACGAAGTAGAACAGGAACGACTGGAGGAAGACGAGGGTGCGGTAGAACGTGCCCTCCGTGGCCGGGGGCAGTTCGGAGTAGCTGCCGACGGCGCCGACGGCGAGCAGGCCGATGGTGAGGATGTTGGCGAACAGTTGCATCTTGCCCGAGCGCATGCCCTGGCCCAGGTCGTGGAGGAACCGCTCCATGCGGTCCTCCCAGTGCATGGCGTGGACGATGAGCCAGGCGCCCACGAGGGCGAGGGTGGTGCCCCAGGCGTACTGGGCGACGCCCATCAGGAACGCGCCGCCCCAGATGAGGGTGATGAGGCCGACGGGCAGGACGTAGCGGCGGGCGAGCTTCTTGTCCTCGATGATGCGGGTGAGGGTGTAGTAGAAGCCCTCCAGGCGGGGGGCCTGGCGCACGATCGTGCGGTGGACGTGGGCGACCTTGACGCGGCTGGTGAGGATGGGCAGGATCTGCTCGTCCTCGGCGCCGTCGCTGACGAGGATGACCTCGTCGGCGCGCGTCACGTCCAGCACCTCCTCCAGTTCCCGCGCCAGCTTGCGGTCGCCGCGGATGCCCATGGCGCGGTGGCCGGTGATGGCCGCCACCTCCACCTGGCGCCCCTTGGCGGCGGCGTTGGACGACTCCTTGTCGTAGAGGTGGATGGCGGCGAAGAGGCTGTTGGTGTCCGAGTCCTCGGGGTCGGCGACGCCGAGGCCGGTGGCGGCCTCCAGGACGCGGCGGCGGCCCACGATGGGGGTGCTGACGCTGGCCTTGGTGCCGATGTCGTCGTCCCGGTCCACGGTGAGGATCAGCGTCTTCATCGAGGGTACGGGGGTGGAGGGCGTTTCTGAGGTATTTGTGGTTGTCGGCGTGTTCCTCGATGTTTGACGATGACCGGGCGTCGGCGCTGTCGCCGTACGCGGGGGCGGTGGGCCGCTCCGCCCCTCCTCCCCCCGGCGCCCCCGTCCGCCGTCGTCCTCGTCTTAAGGCCCCGAGGCGAGGTCGGATGCGTGCTGAGGGCGATGGCCAAGACCGAGCCGAGGCGGGGCGGGGACTCCGTCATCCACCTGGAGGCCGTCGAGAAGACGTACCGGGTCGGGGAGGTGGACGTCCCCGCGCTCCAGGGCGTGAGCTTGGACGTGGGGCGGGGCGAGTTCCTGGCGCTGTCGGGCCCCAGCGGCTGCGGCAAGACGACGCTGCTGCACCTCATCGGCGCCCTGGACCGGCCGACGCG
>JANQNI010000003.1 GCA_028289805.1 Thermoplasmatota archaeon
CGGGGTCGGCGCCGAGCGGTCCGCCGGCGGGTGCGGGCTCCACCGCGTCGAGGCAGCCGGCCGACAGCACTGTCAGGACCAGCAGCAGCGCGGCGGCCGGACGCGCGCGCCCGGAGTGCCTTATCAAGCGCGCCTCACGAGACGATTGGAACACCGGATGATTGCGCGTGGAGCGCATGCTCATGCCAGCAGGGGCCGCCGGGCGGCGTCCTCGCGCAGCGCAGCGCCCAGGTCGTGCACGTCCTTGACCGCGCGCCGCTTGCCGCCGGGGCCCGGGACGGCGTCGCGGCGGGGGTCGTTCTGGCGCACCACGTCGGCCACCTCCAGGGCGGAGAGTCCGCTGGGGCTGCGTCGCAGCACCTCGCGCACGTCCACGCGGCCGGCGGGGCACTCGTAGATGCACATCAGGAAGCGGTTGCCGAGGGTGCCGCTCTGGGACTTGTCGACCACGAAGCCACTGTAGCGGGCGACGCTCTTGTTGAACTCCACCACGCTGTAGCCGTGGCGGGTGCTGTTGAACATCTCCATGTGGGGGTTGCCTGCGAGCACGAAGTTCTCCATCACCTCGTCGTCGCCGGGCGTGACCGGCTTGCCGGTGGCCTCCTCGACGATCTCGCCCAGGCCGGCGCTGGTGACGCCGGGCGTCATGAACTCGACGGCGACGCGGTTGTCGGCGGCGCCGAGGGGGCCCTGGCTGTTGTTGTAGTCCTTCTGGACGTAGCCGACCATGTAGGTGTGCAGGTCGCCGGTGAGCACCACGGCGTTGTCGACGGCGCCGAGGGCGTCGGCGAGGGTGCGGCGCTCCGCCTCGTAGCCGTCCCAGGCGTCCAGGTTGAGGTAGACGCTGGTGCCGGGCAGGGTGGCGGCCAGCGGGCTCATCTGGACCTGCTGCCCCAGCACCTTCCACTGCGCCCGGCTGTCCCTGAGGCCGCCCAGCAGCCACTCCTTCTGCGCCGGGCCGAGCAGGGTGGCGCCGGGGTCCTCCCGGTCGCCGCCGGAGCCGTGGATGCTGTCGGGGTCCGGGCTGCCCAGGCCCTCGGAGGGGGCGGGGGTGCGGAACCAGCGCTCGTCGAGCATCCACAGGTCCACGAGGGAGCCGAAGGTGAAGCGGCGGTAGAGGGTGATGACGTCCAGCGGGTCCTCCGCCTCCTTGTCGAGGGGGATGCGCATGGGCATCCAGTCGAAGTACGCCTGGGCGCCCTCGCGGAAGAAGGCGTCGAGCTGGGCGCCGTCGGTCATGTGGAACGTGGCGTCGCCGACGTGGTGGCCCTTGTCGTAGTCGAAGGAGCGGTCGTTGGTGATCTCGTGGTCGTCCCACGTGACGATGATCGTGTGGCGCTCCATCATGCGGCGCACGTGCGGGTCGGCGCGGTAGCGGCCCCAGACGTAGTCCAGGTCCTCGCGGTTCTCCATGCGCGGCTTGCCGCTCGGGAGGCGCATGCCGCGGCCGGGGAACGTCTTGCCGTTGTAGGAGGCGTGGCCGTCGTACTCGTAGATGAAGTCCCCCAGGTGCAGCACGAAGTCCACGTCCTCGTCGGCGACGTGGCCGAGGGCGGGGAAGTAGCCGTTCTGGAAGTTCTGGCACGTCAGGAGGGCGAACCTGACGCGGTCCACGTCGGCGCCCGGCTCGGGCAGCGTGCGGCAGCGGCCGGTGCGGCTGGCGACGCCGCCGTGGACGAAGCGGTAGTAGTAGGTCGAGGCGGGCTCCAGCGCCCCGTCCAGGTCGACGCGGACCGTGTGGGCGTGCTCCGCAACGACCTCGGCGGCCGGGACCTGGAGGCGCTGGACGACGTCCGTGAAGTCCTCGTCGCGGGCCACCTCCAGTCCCACGTCCGCCGCCGGGTCGAGCCGGTCCGGCGCCACGCGCGTCCACAGCACCACGCCCGTCGGGCTGGGGTCGCCGCTGGCGACGGACTGGGGGAACGTGGTGGCCGGGTCGCGGCCGCTGTGGATGGAGAACGCCGTGCCGTCGCGGTTGGTGGAGAGCAGGCTCGTCCACGGCAGGGCGGTGGCGACGGTTCCGGCGGCGAGGGCGGCGCCGGCGGCCTTGAGGAAGCGGCGGCGGGTGACGGTCGGGATGTCCATGTCGCCTCCGTGCGCCCCGCCTCCTTCAACGCCACCGTCTGGAATCTCGTGAGAAACATGAGGTGGCCCGTGCCTTCTCCCCCGCCGAAACGACCATGGCGTGCCCCCGACCACAGCCCCCCGATGCCTGGACTCGGCGCGGTGGTGGGGCCCTACCTGCAGCGCCACGCGCGACGGTTCCTGGACGCGGCCGACGACGCCCTCGGTCCCGACGGGGGCGGCGAGGGCGTCCACCGGCTGCGCGTCGCCGCCCGGCGGCTGCGCTTCGCCCTCGGGGTGCTGTCCCCGCACGGCGACGGGCCCGCCTGCGCGCACCTGTCGGGCCTGCTGCGCGCCGTGGCGCGGCCGGCGGGCGTCCTGCGCGACGACGACGTGCTGCGCACGCGGCTGCGGGGACGGCTGGAGGGCCGGGACCACGCCGCCGAGGCGCTGGCGTTCCAGGCCGGCTTCGTGGCCCGCAGGCGCGCGCGGGCCCGCAAGCGCATGGGCGCCGCCCTCGCCGTGCCCGCCCTGCGCGGGACGCTGGAGGCGTTGGCGCGCGGCGAGGACCCCCTGGGCGCGCAATCGGCCGTCCCCGACGCGGCCGACGCCGAGCGGGTGGCCAGGGACGTGCTCGGGCGCGACGCCGAGCGGGTCCGCGCGTGCTGGCCCAGCGACTGGAACGCCGCCCGCGCCCGCGACCTGCACGACCTGCGCATCGAACTGAAGCGCGTGCGCTACCACCTCGAACTGCTGGCGCCCGTCCTCGGCGACGACTCGGACGGCGTGCGCAAGCAGGCCAAGCGGCTCCAGGTTTTCCTCGGGGAGATCCAGGACGCCCGCGTGGCGCGCCGGCACGCGCGCCGGCTCGCCCGGGCGGCGGGGGAGCCCCTGCGCAAGACGTTCCGGCGCGTGGCGCGGGGGGAGAGGGCGGCGGCCGCGGCGGCAAGGCATGAAGCGCGGGGGGTCACCAGGGCCGCCGGTGCGGTGTGGGAGCGGGCCGCCGCCCTCGGATGAAGCGGATGGGGGTTCAGGAGCGCCAGCTCAGCCCGTCGGCCGTGACCTCGACGACGCCGCGCGACGCCAGCTCGTCCAGGTCGTGCAGCAGCGCGTCGCCGTCGTCGTACAGGCTGGCGACCTGGTCCGTCGGGACCGGCCGGCCGGCGGTGCGCAGGTGGCG
>JANQNI010000013.1 GCA_028289805.1 Thermoplasmatota archaeon
CGCACCACGACAGCTTGGAGGGCTCATGAGCCTTGCCGAAGCGTCGGCGGCTTCAGGGGCGGCGGGGCGCGTCGTCGTCTCCGGCCGCTCCGGCCTCGCCGCGCCATTCGTCGCCGGCATCGTCGGCTCCGGCGTCCTCCGGGCCCGCGTCCGCACGCTGCCGCTCCTGCTCCCGCTTGCGCAGCAGCTCCTCGACGGCGGGCTTGTACTTGCGCACCGCCTTGCGGCCCTCGTTGATGGCGGTGTCCAGCAACAGCTCCTCCGTCTCGATGCTCTCGTCGTGGAGCTTGCGCGCCGCCACGCGCAGGGCCAGCTCCTTGGCGTTCTCGGGGTAGCCCTTGTCGATGAGGCGCGTGACGCTGCGCAGGCGCAGGGGCAGGGCGACGAGGGCCGTGAGCACCACGAGCGGCAGGGAGAGGACGACGACGGTGCCGGCGAACCAGTAGTGCAGCCAGTCCGGCCGGACGATGGCGCCGACGGCGGAGACGTACACGCCCAGGAGGCCGAGGACGAGCAGGAAGACCAGGACGCGCAGGGCCGTGAGGCCGCGCTGGAGGCGCTTGGAGGCGTCGCGCAGCCGCTCGTCCACCAAGCGGTAGAGGGAGGTCGCCCAGGCTGCGCCGGCCATGGTGGCACCATGGGGTGCGCCCCGGTTTCACCGTTGGGGTTTGGATTCGCGCCGCCCGCGCGGCCCTCAGCGTTGCCCCGCGCCCTCGCGCGCCAGGCGGTCCGCGACGGCGTTCTGGTCACGGGGCACCCACTCCAGCGCGTGGGCCGAGAAGCGCCCGAGGAGGTCCATCGCCTCCCGGTACAGGGGCTTGAGGTTCTCCGCCTTGACGCGGTATCGACCCTCCAGGTGGCGCAGGACGAGCTGGCTGTCGCCGCGCACGGTGACGGCGTCGGCGCCCAGTTCGAGGGCGGTGCGCAGGCCACCGATCAGGCCCAGGTACTCCGCCTCGTTGTTCGTGCCGACGCCGGGACCGTCGCGGTACTCCACGCGGCGGCCGTCGACGACCACGAGGGCGCCGGCGCCCATGGGACCGGGGTTGCCGGAGCAGGCGCCGTCAAACCAGACGTCGGCGTGGACCACGGCGTCGCCCAGGGGCAGGCCGTTGAAAAGGGGGGAGGAAACGGAGGAGACCGAGAGGAAGGCGGGCCGCGCCTACGGCAGCAGGGACTCCAGCTCGCCCGCCAGGGTGGGGGCCTCGCCGCGGCGCATCTGCTCCAGGAAGGCGCCCAGGGGGCTGCCGAAGTCGGCCAGGACGCCCGCGTCGCGCGTCACGAGGGCACCGCCGACGCCGGCCTCCGTCTCGAAGGTGGGCTCGACGGCCTCGACGGCTCCGAAGCGGAGTTCGAGGACGTAGGTGACGCGCTCTCCGACGCCGCCGAGGCTGTCGTAGTAGGCCTCCCAGTCACCCGTCAGCGTGTCGGGGGCGAACTCGGTGACGGTGACGCGGTAGACGCCGTCGCTGCCCCGGCCGGCCGTGTAGGACTCGTGGGGGGCGTCCACGACGAGGCGGCCGCTCTCCATGAAGCTGGTGCCGTTGCGGTAGGCGGTGACCGACAGGCTCTGGATGCCGGCGGAAACGGGCACGGAGACCTCGTCGCAGGGCATGAAGTCGCGTCCGGTGACGACGGGGCAGGAGGCGTCGACGGTCTGGACCCAGTCGGCCGCCAGGGACACGGCGTCCTGGGCGTAGACGCGACCGTCGGCGTCGACGCCTTGCAGGAGCAGGGTGTGGCTGCCGGGCTCGTCGACGGTGACGCTCCAGGACGCGCCGGCGGCGCCGGCGTCGAGGACGTGACCGTCGGCGTCGACGAACTGGTAGCGCAGGGCGTGGCCGTCGGGGAGTTCGGGGACGCCGACGAGGTCGCTGGTGAAGGTGACGACGGGGGCATCGGCGGCGTTGACGCGGGCGTGGCTGGACTCGACGACGACGTCGTAGACGGTCTCGGGAACGTCCTCGCCGTGGGCGTCGGCGATGGGGGCCTCGCCGCGCAGGATGCGCAGGATCTCGGGCGTGTCCTTCTCGGCGCCCTTGAGCAGGCGGGCGCCGGTCATCTCGGCCAGGGCGGTGCCGGTGGCCTCGGTGTAGACCTCGTAGCGGTCGCCCTGGAAGCTGCCGGCGGCGTCGACGAGGGCACGCACGACGAACTGGTCGCGCACGATGGCCTGGTACTCGGGGGCGTACCAGGCGATCTCGTGGACGCCGAGCTGGACGTTGAGGCGCTCGATGTCGGCGCCGAACTTCTCGGCGTCGGCGCGGGCCTGGGCGACGGCCTTCTGGAGGCCGATGGGGCTGTAGCTGATGTCGACGCGCACGGCGTCCACGTCGACCTGCTGGTCGCCGATGGTGAGGCGCAGCGTCTCCATGGCACCCACCTCGCCCTGGACGAGGACGCGGTCCAGGTCGACGTACTCGGTGCCCTCCAGCAGGTCGGCCTCGCCGAAGAGGTCGGAGACGTGCATCTCGCTGCTCCAGCGCTTGCCGTGGGTGAGGGGGAAGTCGAGGTAGGTGATGGGGGCGTCGGGGCCGAAGGCAAGGTCCTCGTCGTCGACGGTGACGCCGACGGGGGCGAGGTCGCGCTGGCGGTCGGCGGTGGGGTAGACGGCGAGGTCGGGGAACTCGAAGCGGGCGCCCTCCGCGAGGAAGTGGCCCAGGGGGAAGGTGGCGGCGCCCACGTAGAGGGGCTTGCCGCCGTGGTCGAACTGGGTGGAGAGGATCTCCTTCTCGACGGGCACGGGGCCGAAGGAGAAGCCGTCGCGGTCACTGAGTTCGCCGGGGACCTCGACGAGGTACTCCACGGTGCCGCTGACGTCGTAGGCGAAGGCGTAGCCGGCCTCCCAGCGGGGGGCGTCGACGGAGGCGAAGTCGTCGCCGCTGGCCATGACGACGGCGCTCGTGGCACCCACGATGACCAGCAGGGCGCTGGCACCGAGGGCGGTCAAGGTCTTGGGGGTCAATCCGAGGAACATGCGATTCACCGACAGCGGGTCCGGCCCACCGATTCAGCAGCGACCTTCCTTCGCCCTTGATAAGCATATTGGCGGCATCGTTGCATTGGCACGCAGGCTCCACCAGAAGCAGGCGTCGCGTTGTTGAAACGTCGAGGGGAGCGTCAGCCGCTCGCCCGGCGCTTGCCGACCTTGCTCTCGACCCGCTCCTGCGCCGCCTTCTGGCGCTCGCTGGGCTCGTCGGGCTTGGCGCCCTTGTCCTTCAGCTCGATGATCTCGTCGCGCAGCAGGGCGGCGCGCTCGAAGTCCCACGCCTTGGCGGCCTCCTGCATCTGCTTCTCCAGCTCGGCCACCAGCTTGTCCAGGTCGGACTTGCTGAGGTCCTTGGCGCGGGTGACGGTGATGGACTCCTTCTTCTCGCCGACGCGCACGCCCTCGATCTCCATCCCCTTGATGGAGCGCACGACGGTCTTGGGGGTGATGCCGTGCGCCTCGTTGTACGCCAGTTGCCGGTTGCGGCGCCGTTCGGTCTCCTCCAGGGCGAACTTCATGGCGTCGCTCTCGCGGTCGGCGTACATCAGCACGCGGCCGTTGGCGTTGCGCGCGGCGCGGCCGATGGTCTGCACGAGCGAGGTCGCACTGCGCAGGAAGCCGATCTTGTCGGCGTCGAAGATGGCCACCAGGCTCACCTCCGGCAGGTCGAGGCCCTCCCGCAGCAGGTTGATGCCCACGAGCACGTCGAACTCGCCCTTGCGCAGCTTCTCCAGGATGATGATGCGCTCCAGGGTGTCGATGTCCGAGTGGAGGTAGGTGACCTTGAGCTGGAGGTTCTCGTAGTACTTCGTCAACTCCTCGGCCATCTTCTTCGTCAGCGTCGTGATCAGCACGCGCTCGCCGCGCTCCACGGTCTTCTGGATCTCGCCGTACAGGTCGTCCACCTGGCCGGAGACGGGCCGCACCTCGACGGGGGGGTCGACGAGGCCCGTCGGGCGGACGATGGCCTCGACGTGGTTCTGCTCGTGCTCCTGCTCGTAGGGCCCCGGCGTGGCGCTGGTGAAGACGAACTGGTGGACCTTCTTCTCGAACTCGTGGAACTTCAGGGGCCGGTTGTCGAGGGCGGAGGGGAGGCGGAAGCCCCAGTCGATGAGGGTCTCCTTGCGCTGCCGGTCGCCGTTGTACATGCCGCGCACCTGGGGGACGGTGACGTGGCTCTCGTCCATGATGCACAGCCAGCCCTCGGGGAAGTAGTCGAGCAGGCACCAGCCGGGGTCGCCGCGGGGGCGCCCCGAGAGGGGCTGGCTGTAGTTCTCGATGCCGGAGCAGTAGCCGATCTCCAGCAGCATCTCCATGTCGAAGCGGGTGCGCTGCTCCAGCCGCGCCGCCTCCAGGACCTTCCCGTCCGCCCGCAGTTCCTTCAGCCGCTGGTCGAGTTGGCCCTGGATGCGGTCGAGGGCGGCCTTCATCTGCGCCTCGGGCACGACCCAGTGCTTGGCGGGGAAGATGCTGAGGCTGGGGTAGTCGTGGATCGTCTCCCCGGTGACCAGGTGGACGCGCTTGACGGCCTCCACCTCGTCGCCCCACAACTCGATGCGCAGGGGGTGCTCGTCGCCGGGGGGCAGGACGTCCACGGTGTCGCCGCGGACGCGGAAGGTGCCGGGCTTTAGGTCCGCGTCGTTGCGTTCGTAGTAGATGTCGACGAGCCGGGCCACGAGGGCCTTGCGCTCCCACTCCTGGCCCTTGGCGATGACGAGGTGCTGCTCCCGGTAGTCCTCGGGGGAACCCAGGCCGTAGATGCACGAGACCGACGCGACCACGATGACGTCGTCGCGGCTCATCAGCGACACCGTCGCGGCGTGGCGCAGCTTCTCGATCTCCTTGTTGACGTCCGACTCCTTGGCGATGTACGTGTCGCTCTGGGGCACGTACGCCTCGGGCTGGTAGTAGTCGTAGTAGGAGACGAAGTACTCGACGGCGTTGTCGGGGAAGAACGCCTTCATCTCCTCGTAGACCTGCGCCGCCAGCGTCTTGTTGTGGCACATGATGAGCGTCGGCTTCTGGACGCGCTCGATGGTCTTGGCCATGATGTACGTCTTGCCGACGCCCGTGACGCCCTCCAAGACCTGGAAGCGCAGTCCCTTCTCGACGCCGGCTGCGATGGACTCGATGGCCGGCCCCTGGTCGCCCGCGGGCTCGTAGGGGGACTCGACGCGGAAGGGCACGGCGCCGACACGCGGTCGGCCCGTCAAAGGGGTTGCTTCCGGGGCCGGAGCGCCCCCAAGGGTGCAATGGTCCAGCAAAAGAGCCAAATTGTTTATCATCCAGATCAGCGCGCTTCGACCATGCGCCGTTGGTCGGCCCTGCTCGTGCTCCTGCTCCTGCCCTCCGTCGCCGCGTGGTCCGACGATGCCGGCGACCACGAACTGGGCACCCACGTCATCACCCTGGAGGGGGAGGAGACCATCGTCTGGCGGCCCGCCAGCGAGGGTGGCTTCTACCCCCACGCCGACCTGCTGCGCTTCGACGTGACGGAGACGCAGGAGGAGATCGTCGTCGACGTGGAGTTCGCCGCCGAGGAGGGCGCCCCGCAGGACCCGCAGGAGTTCTTCGGCATCCTGGCCATCATGGAGTTCCGGTTGCACGGCTTCGACATGGTGGGCGCCATGCAGTGGCTCACCGACGACGACTTCGAGGAGTTCTCCGGGTTCCTCCTGGGCGCCGCGGACCCGGAGGAGTGGTTGGGCATCAACATCCTCACCTACGCCCCCGCCGAGGTCGACGGCCCCCGCCTCACCGCGACCATCCCCAAGACCCACTTCCGCACCCCCGACTTCCAGCCCCTGCGCGAGGGCGACGTGCTGGAGGACGTCACCGTCCGCGTGGAGCCGATGCCGTTCGGCTTCAGCCGCATCCCCCTGGCGGACCTCTGCCTCCAGGCCGGAACGAACAGCAACGTCGGCGCCCGCGGCAGCTGCCGCTGGAACGTCCGCGACCACGTCGGCGACGAAGGCAGCGAGGGCGACGTCCCCATCGAGCTCGCCCCCACCGGCGTCGACCACCTGCTGCTGCGTGCCGAGATGCCGTTCCGGCTCAGCAACGGACTCGCCACCACGTACCTGTTCAACCTCACCCTGCACAACTTCGACGACGCGCCCGACGACGTGGCCCTGTCCGCCGTCGGCGTGCCCAAGGGATGGACGGTGCTCCACCCCGCCCGCGTCTCCTTCGACGGCGCCGGCACCCAGACGGTCCCCGTCGCCGTGACCGTGCCGTTCGTCCACCAGCACGGCGTCACCGACCTCTTCACCCTCCAGGGGATCAGCGAGCGCGACACGTCCGTCGGCGTGGAGACGACGCTCGGCGTGGTCTTCGCCGACCCGCCGCAGCCCGCCGGCCACCACGACACCCTCTGGTTCCACGCCAGCGAGGAACGCTGGGGCGCCTGGATGAACGCGTGGGAGGACGACCCCGACGGCGGCGCCGA
>JANQNI010000020.1 GCA_028289805.1 Thermoplasmatota archaeon
GGCGATCCACGGGTGCCGGGCCGACCAGGCGGCGACCGAGCTGAAGGGGTTGCCCATGGCCGCGCCGACTTTGGTTCGGTACTAAACGGTTTAGGGCCAAACCATATACGGGTCAACGTCCGTCGAACGCCGTGGACGACGCCGACGTGCAGGGCCTCCTCATCCGGTTGCGGGAGTTCAGCCACGCCCTCCACGAGCGCGCCCGCCGCGAGGCCCCCGAGGGCTTCGGCATGCAGCACCTGCTCGTCATGAAGATCCTCGCCACCGAAGGCCCCCAGAAACAGACCGACCTCGCCGGACTGCTCGGCATCAGCAAGGGTGCCGCCTCCCAGACCCTGCGCGGCCTGGAGGAGGGCGGCTTCATCGAGCGGCGACGCGACGAGGGCGACGCCCGCGTGCACTGGATCCACGCCACCGACCGCGCCCGCCGCTTCAAGGCGGAACTGGAGGACCGCATGTCCGCCCTGTTCCAGGACGTCTTCCAGGACTGGGGCGACGACGACGTCCGGCGGATGGGGCAGATGCTGGACGGGTTGATCGAGCGGGCGAGGGCGGGGTAGGGCGTCGGCAGTGCTGGGGGCGTGCGGCCGGCCTGGCTCCACGCTTCGTCTACTCCAGGTCCGCTACCCAACCGTAGCCCTCGCTGCGGTGGAACACCCGCAGCACCACGGTGGCCTCGTCGACGGTGAACGCGGCGCGCCAATCGCCGACCCGGAGCCTCCACAAGGCTACGCCGCCGTCCACGTCCAACCGCTTCACGTCCAGGCCGACCGAGCGACCCGACGGGTCCCGCGCCAACGCGCGCAGCGCATCCCGGAACCGCCTCTTGGTCGTGGGCGCCATCGTGCGGACGACCGGCGCGGCACGCGATGCGTCGAGGACGACCTTCACAGGTCTTCCAGGTCGACGTAGTCCTCGCGCGGCGTCTCAAGGTACTGCTTGCGCAACTCCGCCACGAACGAATCCCGCTCCACGCGGTCCATCAGGGACGTCAGGATGTCCTTGTACGTCATGCCCGCGTGGCCGAACGTCTTGAGGCGGTCCCGCACGGGTTCCGGGATGGAGATGGTCGCGGTCATGGACCATCATGGTCGGAACATGATAGATTATGGTTGCGGTGCCCTGCGTGTTCGCACGGATGGGCCTTCATGGTCAGGGGTCCGATAGCGATACGGTCGGGTGCTGAAGGCTATCCGGCCACCTGTCGCCCGCCGCGCACGCGCGGCTCGCTCCCGCTCGCCGGCCTCGCTTCGCTCAGCCGATGACCCACGCCGGGCACCCTGCGGGTACCCGGGTGGGGTCGTGGGCTGACTTCGTCACCCCACGACCTGTCGCCAGCCGCGCAAGCGCGGCTCGCTCCCGCTCGCCGGCCTCGCTTCGCTCAGCCGACGACCTGTTCCCACTTGCGCAACTCCAGCACGGAGGACAGCGTCTTGCCGCGCCGGATCTCCTCCCGCAAGCGGTTCTCCTTCTCCAGCACCTCCAGGGCCCGGTTGGCGACCTCCTGCGCCTCGTCCTGGGGCACCACGACGACGCCCATGTCGTCGGCGACGATCCAGTCGCCGGCGCGCACGGTCTGTCCGCCGCAGCGGATCTCCAGGCCGATCTGCCCGTGCCCCTTGGGTTCGCCGGCGTTGGGGACGACCCAGCGGCTCCAGACGGGGAAGCCCACGGCGCGGATGTCGTCGATGTCGCGCACGGCGCCGTCGGCGACGAGCCCGGCGACGCCCTTGAGCTTGCAGCTCTCGGATGCGAGTTCGCCCCAGATGGCGGTCTGGCCGCCGCGCTGGTCGATGACGATGACGTCGCCCTCGCCGGCCACGTCGATGGCCTCGACGGTCTTGGCCCAGTCGCCGTCGGCGGTGAACACGGTCACCGCCCTGCCGACGACGCGCGCGCCGGACTGGCGGGCCTGGATGCCGGCGTCCATGGCGCCCTTGCGGTGCATGGCGTCGCTGACGTTGCTGGTGGAGCATTGCAGGAACGCCTCGCGCACCGCCTCGGAGCCGTAGCGCCGGAAGCGGTCGCTGGCGATGGCCTGCTGGGTGTCGATGGCCTGCCGGAGCTTGCGCGCCTCCGCCTGGATGTCCTGCGCCTTGGTCAGCGCCCCGCCGACGACGACGACGCTGGCGCCGGCGGCGACGGCGGGTCCGGCGGTCTCGGTGGTGATGCCACCGGCGGTCATGACGGGGAGGTCCACGGCGTCGCTGACCTCCTTCAGGACGTCCAGGGGGCTGGCGCCGGTCATCTGGTCGTCGATGCCCATGTGCAGGCAGACGTAGTCGCAGCCGAGGCGCGCGGCGTCCCTGGCGCGGGCGACCTTGTCCGGGACGGAGATGAGGTCCATGTAGACCCGTGCGCCGTACTTGCGCGCCGCCTTGACGGCCTCCTCGAACGTCTCGTCCGAGGCCGCGCCCAGGACGCCGACCACGTCGGCGCCGGCCTTGGCGGCGATCTCGACCTCGAAGGCGCCGGTGTGCATGGTCTTCATGTCGGCGACGACGGTCTTGTCGGGAAACTCCCGCTTGAGGACGCGCACCGCCTCCAGCCCCTCGGCCTTGATCAGGGGCGTGCCGGCCTCGATCCAGTCGACGCCGCCGGCCACGGCCTCGCGGGCGTAGCCGAGGGCGCGTTCGAGGTTGACCTCGTCGAGGGCAATTTGCAGCGCGGGACGGTCCTCCGCCTGGGCCATGCTGCGGCGCAGGGGCGGCGGCGCTTGAAGCTTGGCTACCCGGTCGCGTCGTCTCCGTCGTCCTCGTCGGGGCGGTCGCGGTCGCGCTCCGGGCGGGCGCCGAAGCGGGCCTCCAACTCCGTGCGCCAGTCCTCCGGTCCGTCGCCGGGGGCTTCCGGGGCGGGGGTGCGCGGGGCGCTGGCGGCCAGGGTGGGCGCGTGGGCGGCGCTCCGGTCCGCCGCCGCGGGGCGTTCTGTGCCGCGCTCGGGTCGGGGGCCGGCCCGGCGGCGCCGGCGCGCGGGCCTGGGGGGTGGTTCCTCGTCCACCACCTGGAACGTCTCCTCCGGGGCGGCCTCCTGGGGTGGGCTCGGCGCGGCGGCCGGCTCCGGTTCGGCGGGTTCCGCGCGCGCCTCGGGTGCCTCCGGGGCGGCGTCTTCTCGTTCGGCCGCCTCCGCCTCCC
>JANQNI010000037.1 GCA_028289805.1 Thermoplasmatota archaeon
GGCGTCCTCGGGCGGCACGTCGCCGGGCTGCTGCTGCGGCTGGGGTTCGGGGACGGGGTCGACCTCGGCGTCGGCGGCGACGACCTCGTAGTCGAAGGAGACGACGCTGCGGGCGCCGACGTCGGTGGTGAGGGTGACGGTGACGGTGCCGGTGGCGCCCTCCTGGGTGCCGGTGGTGGCGACGTGGACGGTGCGCCCTCCGCCCTTCTGGAGGTCGAAGACGTAGGGGCTGGGTTGGTAGTCGACCTCGTGGAAGCGCAGGGTGACGCCGTCCGTGTCGCCGGAGGTGGTGAGGGTGACCTCCTGGACGGTCTTGCGCAGGTTGTTCTGGATGGTCAGGGAGACGAACTGCTCGCCTCCCTCCTGCACCTGCACGGATTCGGGGGCGGCCAGGTCGACCGGGTAGTCGGGGCCCCGGACGGTGTAGGCGTTGGCGCCGTAGTTCTCGCTGCACGCGCCGAGGGTGGCGTCGTTGCTGCCGCTGCTGGTGCCGTCGACGGTGTCGACCGTGTTGTCGCCGGCCTTGCTGAGCAGGGTGAAGTCGTCGAAGGCGTCCCCGACGGCGAGGCCGAGGGTGGATGCCTTGAACAGGCCGGTCAGGGCGATGCGGTCGCCGTCGGTCTCGCCGTTGGGGCCGACCTTGCCGGTGGGGCCCTCGATGCGGTCGAAGGCGCCGCCCTTGCTCCACGCGTTGCCGTCGGTGGTGGTGAAGGCGCCCGTCTGGCCGGCGACGGCGACCTCGATGGTGACGCTGCCGGCCCCGCCCACCTGGCCGTTGGCGATGACGCGGAAGGCCAGGACGTGCCCGAGGCCGTCCACGTACCGCTCGCTGACGTCGAGGCTGTGCACGTCGTAGCCGTCGCCGCTGAGGCTGGAGTCGTTGTGGACGTCGTCGACGCAGTCGTGCAGCAGCCGCGTCTCCCAGTCCTTGGGCAGGGGGGAGGCGTGGGCCGCGGCGCCGGGGGCAGCGAGCAGGGCGGTCACCAGCGCGAGGGCCGCCAAGGCGGCGAGGACGGGCGGCTTGTTTGTCATCACTCGAACAGCGATGCGGGACAGGAATAAACCTTGTCGTCCCGGCCGCGAAGGGTCGGCACCCTTATGCAGCCGACCGCGCGGTCCCCCGCGATGACGCACCCCGTGGCGCCGGGCATCATCCTGGTCGTGGCCGTTGTGAGCCTGTTCCTGACCATCATGGGCCTGCGGGCGTGGCGCCGCGCCCAGGACGCCCGCCTGCTGTTCGTCACGAGCGCCTTCGGCCTCTTCACCCTCAAGAACCTCATCACGGGGTGGTCCATCTGGCAGGAGGTGCGCGGCGAGCCCGCCCTCATCGGGCACACGGACCTGGAACTGATGGGCTCCGTCTTCGACCTGGCCGTCGTGGTGCTGCTGGCCGCGCCCCTGCTGCTGCGCAGGCGGTGACATGGGCGACGAACTCGACACGCGCCGGCGGCTGCTGGCGCTGATCCGGAAGTACCCCGGCCTGCACGTCCGGGAGGCGGCGCGGCAGCTCGACACGAGCGTCGCCCTCGTGGAGTACCACGTGCCCGCCCTGCTGGAGGCGGGGCTGGTGGAGGAGGAGCGCGACGACCGCTACCAGCGCCTCTACCCCGTGGGCAAGGACCACGTCCTGTCGAAGGAGGACCGCCGCGCCCTCGCCCTGCTGCGCCAGGCGACGCCCGTGCGCGTGGTGCTGGTGCTGCTGGAGCGCGACGAGGAACGGCACGCGGGCATCGCGGCGGCGCTGGGCGTGGGCAAGTCGACGCTGAGCTTCCACCTGAAGAAGCTGGAGCGCGCCGGCATCATCGAGAAGACGGACGCCGGCGCCTACCGCCTCACGGACGCCCGCCGCACGTCGGCGCTGCTGCTGGAGCACGAGCCGACGCCGTCCATGCGCGACGACTTCGCGGACCTGTGGGGCACCTTCTACGACGTGTAGGAGGCCCGCTACGCGGCGTCGTGGCCGAAGTCGATGCCCAGCGCGTCGCCCATCTCGTCGTAGGGGTCCTCCGGGAACGCCAGCTCGGCGACGGGGGGCAGGCGGCTGTGCCACCGCATGGCGCCGACGGCCTCGGCGTCGTGGACCTCGCCCACCTTGGCGCCGAGGCTGCCCGTGAAGACGTAGCACAGGCCGTTGGGCTTGGGGAGCTTCATGACGAAGCGGGGGTCCTGGAGCAGGTGGCCGGTCTCCTCGCGGAACTCCCGCAGGGCGGCGTGGACGGGGCCCTCGCGGCCCTCCAGCTTGCCGCCGGGCAGTTCCCAGCCGCGCACGCGGTGGTGGACCATCAGGAACTGGCGCTCGCCGCCGTCGTCGCGGGTGGCGACGACGATGGCGTACTCTCGGCCGGGGCCGCCGGCGTGGGCGCCGTCCGCGCCGTCGGTGCCCGCGCCGGAGCCGTTGGCACGGCCGTCGGGGCCGCCTGCGGGGGGTTCGGCGGGGCCGTCAGCGGGACTGGTCTCGGAGGTAGGCGCCGAGGTCATGCAGGGGCGCCACAGCCTCGGATTGTCCCTTGAACCTGCCGACCACCTCGCCGATGCCGATGCCCTCGCCGCGCACGTTGGCCACCACGCAGGCGTCGCCGAGCTTGAGCTTCCGGTCGAAGCCCTCGACGCTGTCGCCCAGGACGTTCTTGCCGTAGAGGAACATCCGCGTGGCCTGCTCGCTGCACCGGACCACCTGCGCCCGCGTCTCGCGGGCCCAGACGATGGCGCCCTGGAGGTCCAGGCCGAAGCCGTCCTCGTCCAGCACGCCGAGGGGCAGGCCGCCGCCGGCCGCCAGGGCCCACAGGTCCTCGTCGTGGTCCCACAGGCCGGGGGGCACGAGGGAGACGACGCGGCCCTCCTCGGCGTCGTGGACGGCCAGGGCGCGGTCGCCGAGGACCTTCTTGGCGAGGCCCTTCTCGGCGGCCTCGAAGAAGGACAGCACCTCGGTCTCCTCGTCGTACGTGGGCTGGCGCACCATGCTATTCGGCCTCCTTGCGCAGCCGGGCGACGAAGAAGCCCAGCGTGGGGTGGATGCCGGGCAGGAAGCGCCGGGCCAGGGCCACGTCGTCGGTCAGTTCGAGGCCGGGCCACTCGGTGACGCCGGGCAGCAGTTCGACGCCGCCGCAGGCGTCGAAGGGCAGGGGTTCGATGGCGTAGCCGGAGTCCAGGAGCATCTGCACCTGGGCCTCGTTCTCCTCCGGCGCGAAGGTGCAGGTGGCGTAGACGAGGGTGCCGCCGGGCTTCAGCACGCGGTCGGCGGCCTCCAGCAGTTCCTCCTGGAGCGCCGAGAGCCTGCCGACCTCCTCGGGGCTGCCGCGCTTGCGCTTGCGGTCCTTGGGGATGGTGCCCTCGCCGGTGCAGGGAGCGTCCAGCAGCACGCGGTCGGCCCACGCCTCGCCAGGCAGGTCCTGGGCGGGCCGGTGGTGCCAGACGGCGCAGCTGACGCCGCCGCGCTCCAGGTTGAAGCGCAGCGCCCGCAGCCGCTCCTCGTCCGGCTCGGTGGCCACGAGCAGTCCCTCGTCGTCCATGTCGCCCGCCAGGTGGAGGGTCTTGACGCCGGGGGCCGCCGCCAGGTCCGCGACGACCTCGCCGGGCCGGGCGCCCAGGGCACGGGGGGCGGAGGCGGAGGCGAGGTCCTGCGGCGTGGTGTGGCCCAGCAGGTGCTCCTGCGTGGCGCCGACGCTGATGGGCGCCTCGCGCACGCGCAGGACGTTGGGGTCCAGGTCGCTGGCGGCGAAGTGGAAGCCCCGCGCCTCCAGCCGCTTGCGCGCCTCGGCGGCCGTGGTGCGCAGCGGGTTGGTCCGGACGTAGGGGGGCGGCGTGGAGACGAGGCCCTCCAGGAAGCGCGCCGCGAAG
>JANQNI010000081.1 GCA_028289805.1 Thermoplasmatota archaeon
GCGAAGCGGGCGAACTCGTCCGTCATCGCGGTGATGGCGTCCGTCTCCAGCAGGGCGTCGACGGCCTCGGAGGCGTCCTTGCCGTCGTCGGACTTGGCGGGGGTGAGGATCTCCAGCCAGACGTTCCAGAACAGCCGCAGCCGCTCCCAGAAACCGAGGCTGCCGAAGCCGCGCTTGAGTGTGATGGAGACGTCGCGGTCGACGAGCACCACCTCGGCACCCACCTCCTCGGCCACCTGGACGGCGCGCAGCATGTCCATGCCGGGGCTGACGCCGGTCTCCTTGCCGACGCGGGCCTGCATGTTGGCGAGGTAGAGCTGGAGCAGGAACAGGTGCTGCTTCTTCTCGCGCAGGACGCGCACGATGTCGGTCTTCTGCCACGCCTCGGGGTCGCGCAGCGCCTCGAAGCGGCGCTCGTCCAGTTCCACCAGGACGCGGTCGGGGCGCTGCTCCCGGATGGCGTCCTCCACCGTCCGCACGCTCGTGGCAGAAACGTGCGCGGTCCCGACGAGGACCACGCCTTCACGCACCGTCTCGATCACCGCTCTCTCTGGTCGCACAGGAGGGGGGCTCTAAGCGTCTCCGGTCGGTTCACTGCACGTTCGCGCCGTGGGGCGGACGAAACCACGCGGTGCAGGTTCCGGGCGGCGCCGGGGCCGTCCGGGGCGTCCGGTTTTTGTAGAACGGGGGTGTCGGCCGGCGCATGGGCGCCATTATCGTCACCGGCATCCCCGGCGTCGGCAAGACGACCGTCATGGAGGCCGCCGCCGAGCGGGCGGGTTGTGACATCGCCGTGTACGGGACCGTCATGTTCGAGGTGGCCAGCGAGGAGGGCCTCGTGGAGCACCGCGACGAGATGCGGAGGCTGGACCCCGAGGTGCAGAAGAAGGTGCAGCGGGCCGCTGCCCAGCGCATCGCCGCCATGGGCGACGTGGTCGTGGACACCCACTGCACCATCAAGACGCCCAAGGGCTACCTGCCCGGCCTGCCGGCGTGGGTCCTGGAGGCCCTGATGCCCAGCACCATCGTCCTGGTGGAGGCGGACGCCGCCGAGATCCAGGGCCGCCGTGCCGGCGACGCGACGCGCGTGCGCGACGAGGACAGCCTGGAGGCCATCGAGGAGCACCAGGAGTACAACCGGCGCTTCGCCGCCGCCTACGCCACCCTCGCGGGCGCCACCGTCCACACGGTCTACAACCACGACGACAAGGTCGACGAGGCCATCGCGCAGGTCCTGCCCGTGGTCGGCGTCGCCGCGTAGGAGCACATCCATGGCAGCCAACCCCCCCGCCCGCCCCGCCCGCAAGCCGGGCTCCTTCCTGAACATCCTGCTCTTCGTGCTGATGTTCTACGTCCTGCTCAACGAGGACATCCGCACCGGCATGGGCGACTTCATCGACACGGCCCTGGGCCCCGCCATCGGCTTCGGTGGCCAGTACCCGGTGCTGACGGTGATGATCGCCGGCACCCTGATGGTCCTCCTGACCACCGCCGTGCGCCACTTCACCACCGACTGGCTGGAGATGGCCAAGAGCCAGGCGTACATGCGCGAGTTCCAGCGCGAGTTCGCCGCGGCGCGCAAGGAGAACAACACCTACCGCCTGAAGAAGCTCACCGAGAAGCAGCCCGAGGTGATGCAGAAGCAGGCGGAGATGAGCAGCAAGCAGCTCAAGACGATGCCCTACACCATGATCATCGTCGTGCCCCTGTTCGCGTGGCTGCTGCACTTCCTCACCACGAGCGTCGACTACACGTTCTACTCCAACCCGTGGAACCCCACCGTCGACATGTTCGGCACGAACGTGTTCCCGAACTGGATCCTGCTCTACATGACCCTGAGCATCCCCGTGGGCGCCCTCGTCCAGAAGAGCATGAAGTTCCTCTCCTGGAAGAACCGCTGGCAGCCCCGGCACCCCGAGGTCCACGAGTAGGCCCCCCACCCATGGTCACGGTCACGGTCGGGGGCCTCCCCGGCACCGGCACCAGCACCCTGTGCGGCGTCCTGCAGGAGCGCACGGGACTGCGCTACGTCTACGCCGGCCGCATCTTCCGCGACGAGGCACGTCGCCGCGGCATGGACCTCGCCGCCTTCGGCGCCCTGTGTCAGCAGGACCCCTCCGTGGACCAGGCCCTGGATGACCGGCAGGTGGCGCTGCTGCGGGAGGGCGACGTGCTGCTGGAGGGCCGCCTCTCCGGGTGGCTGGCCCACCGCGACCGCGTCCACGCCCTGAAGGTGTGGGTGGTGTGCGAGGAGCCGGAGCGGGTGCGGCGCCTCGTGGACCGCGACGGCGGCAGCGTCGCCGAGCAGGCCGAGCGCGCCGCCGAGCGGGAGCGCAGCGAGGCCGACCGGTACCGGCGCTACTACGGCATCGACTTGGCGGACCTCGCCCCCTACGACCTGGTGCTGGACTCCACGCACCGGTTGCCGGGCGACCTCGCCGACGAGGTGCTGGCGGCGCTGGAGAGCCACAAGGTCGCCACGGTCCAGGCCGAACCCGGCGACGCGGCGACGACGCGGACCGCGCCGACCGAGTCGTCTTAAGAACCCGCCCGCTCGCCGAGCCCGTGCCCGAGCGAAGCGGCGTCCTGCCCGCCGAGCGGCCCCGCAAGCGCATCGTGCGCATGGCGAGCAACACCGACCCCGCCTTCGGCAAGAGGCCGCAGGACCGCACGGCCGAGGAGCGCCTCGCCTGCGGCGTCGTGGTGCTCGACAAGCCGTCGGGCCCGACGAGCCACCAGGTCGCCGCGTGGCTGCGCGACGCGCTGGCCGTCAAGGACGTGGGCCACGGCGGCACCCTGGACCCCAAGGTCACCGGCGTGCTCCCGGTCACCGTCGGCACCGGCACCAAGGTCGTCGGCTCGCTGCTCACCTCCGGCAAGGAGTACGTCGCCGTGTGCCGCCTGCACGAGGAGGTGGACGAGGAGCGCATCCGCCGCACCGTCGCCCAGCAGTTCGTCGGCAAGGTGCAGCAAACGCCCCCCGTGCGCAGCGCCGTCAAGCGCCGCCCCCGCAGCCGCCGCATCTACTACGACGACGTGCTGGAGGTCGACGGGCGCGCCGTGCTGCTGCGCGTCGGCTGCCAGGCGGGCACGTACATCCGCAACCTCTGCGTCGACCTGGGCCGCGCCCTCGGGACGCGGGGGCACATGCAGGAGCTGCGCCGCACCCGCACGGGCCTGTTCTCGGAGGACGACCTGGTCACGCTCCACGACGCCCTGGACGCCCGCGTCTTCCTGGAGGACGGCGACCCGTCCTGGATGCTCGACGTGGTGCGCCCCGTCGAGGACGTCACGGCCCACCTGAACAAGATCGTCGTGCGCGACACCGCCGTGGACGCCCTGTGCCACGGCGCGCCCCTGGCCGTCATCGGGGTGGCGAGCCTGGACGCCGGCATCGAGCCCGGCGAGACCGTCGCCGTCGAGACCCTCAAGGGGGAACTCGTCGGCCTCGGCGAGGCGCAGATGACCAGCCAGAACATCCTCCAGCAGGAGAAGGGCCTCGCCGCGCGCGTGCAAAGGGTTGTCATGCGCAAGGGGACATACCCCCGCACGTGGCGCAACCGACGGCCCTCCTGAACGCGCTCGGGGCGCCCGGCGCCCTCATCGACCTGCGCTTCAGCACGTACTGGATCTTCGTCTGGCTCAGCGCCGCCGCCACCGCCGCCTTGTACCACGCCCTCGCCCGGCCCGCCGCCACCGGCGGGCGCGCGGCCCCGCTGCGCAGCCTCGGCCTCGGCCTCATGGTCGTGCCCGCCTGGATGGCCGTCTGGGGTTTCGTCGACAGCATCAGCGTCCTGGCCGACCCCAACAGCGTCCTGCGCCCCATCAGCCCCGAGGGCCTCACGCGCATCTACGCCCACGGCCTCCTGCGCGACCTGGGCTACCTCGGCGTCGGCTTCCTGCTCTGGACCGCGCACCATGGTCTGCCCACGAGCCTGCACGCCTTCGCCGCGCGGCTGCGCGACGAGGGCTTCCCGCTGGGCCGCCGCGGCCGCGAGGGTGCCAGCATCCTGCACGGCGCCGCCTGGTTCCCCGTGCTGCTCGTCGGCACCGTCCTCGTCAACGCCGCCCTGACCAACGCCGCCCCCGCCCTCACCAACGGCGACGAGAGCCGCGTCTGGGACAACCTCACCGTCTACACCGTCGTCATGGTGAGCCTCACCGCCGCCTTCACGGAGGAACTGACGTACCGCGTGCTGCTGCTGGTGGCCTTCCAGCGGCTGCTGCTGCGCGCCGGCCAGCCGGAGCGGACCGCCCTGTGGGGCGCCGTGGCCGTCCAGAGCATCGTCTTCGGCCTCGCCCACGCCGGCTACGGCACCTGGATCCACGTCCTGCTGCCCACGTTCTTCGGGGTCATCGCCGGCGTCGCCGCCGTCCGCTTCGGCCTCTGGACCGCAGTCGTCCTGCACTTCCTCGTCAACGTCTACGCCCTGGGCAGCGAGGTGTTCTCGGAAGTCCCCTGGTTCGAGACGCTGCTGCTGTGGGGCCTCGTGCTCAACCTCGCCCTGACGCTCGCGGTGGGCATCCAGTGGGCACTGCGGCGCACGGACCGGCGCAGGGCGCGGCCCGCGTAGCCCACCTCAGCCAGCCCGGAGGCGCGCGTGGCGCACGCGGGGCACGGCACCGCAGGCCAGGCAGAAGCCGGCACCCACCTCGTTGACGGCTGCACACTCGTGGCACGCCCACGCCCCCGGCGCCAACTCCTGCGCGGGGCTCCGGACGACCGCGCGGGAGGCCAGCAGGGCCAGCAGGGCCACGCCGGCCAGGGCGGCGGCGGCACGCAACGCACCCGAGGCCCCCGACGCGCTCCACTGCATCAGGGCCACGAGGGCCGCGGCCAGGGACATGGTGCCCACCGCGCCCAGCAGGCGGCCGGCGCGGTGCGTGGCGGCGACGTCCATGGACCCCCATGGGCACGCACCCGGTATCGGTGTTGTGCTGTGGGGCATGCGGGCCACGCCTGGGCGCGGGGGACGGGTGGGTGGGGCGCGAGGGCGTCGGAGCCTGCGGGGGCGAGGCGTACGGGGCCGGGGGCCGGACGCTGGCGCACGGGGCGTACCGCGCGGCGGTGCAAGAAGGAAGGGGAGCGCCGAGGGGGAGATTTGAACTCCCGTGGGCTGAACACCCACGAGCTTTCCAGGCTCGCGCCATACCGGACTAGACGACCTCGGCAAGTGGCTCCGACCGCGCAGCGGCCGGGGACAGGCCGGGCCACAATGGCCCGGTATTTAATCCATCAGGGGTTGGGGCGGCCGTGGCCTGGTTGTGGAAGGTGATGGCGCCGTGGGCGGTGCCGATCCTGAAGATGCGGTTGCACACGAAGACGCACGGCACCGAGCACGTCCCCCGGAAGGGCGCCGCCATCATTGCAAGCAACCACCTCTCCGCCCTCGACCACGTCGTCCTGCCGGCGGTGACCAACCGCGTCATCTACAACATCGGCAAGAAGGAGCACTTCGAGAAGCGGTTCAAGGCGTGGTTCATGCGCAACGTGGGCGTCATCCCCCTGGACCGGGGCGCCGGCGACCAGGCGGCCCTGGAGAAGGCCAAGGAGGTCCTGGCCCGCGGCGACCTGTTCTGCATCTACCCCGAGGGGACGCG
>JANQNI010000083.1 GCA_028289805.1 Thermoplasmatota archaeon
GGTTGGGCGACCGCGTCGCCCTGTGCCGCGACGACCAGGCCCCCGACGCGGCGCGCCTCGCCTACGGCCGCGCCTACGGCACCCTCTGGGCCGAGGACGAGGACACGCCCGAGGGGCACGCCCGCCTCGCCGGGGCCGTCCGCGCCCACGCACCCGGCGCCGCGGGGGGACCGGCCGCCGTGCGCAGCGTCCGCACCGGCCACGGCAAGTCGCCCCACGCCAAGGCCGTCGAGCGGCTGCTGGGCGGCGCCCTCTCCGACGCGGGCCACCCCATCGACCTCTCCAGCCCCGCCTTCGTCGTCTTCGCCTGGTTCCACGAGGGCCGCGTCGTCGTCGGCCACCTGCGGGGGGAGGTCCGCCACGACTACGACGCGCGCCACCCCGAGGGCCGCGCCCACTTCTCCCCCGTCAGCCTCCACCCCCGCATCGCCCTCGCCCTCGTCCACCTGACCGGCTGCGCCCCCGGCGACCGCGTCCACGACCCCTTCTGCGGCACCGGCGGCATCGTCCTGGAGGCCGCCCTCGACGGCTACGACGCCAGCGGCTCGGACCTGGACCCGTGGATGGTCGCCGGCACCCTCGGCACGCTGGCCGACGAGGGCCCGGAGCCCCTGGACGCCCCCGCGTTCGTGGCCGACGTGGCCGACGCGCCCGCCCTGCTCGGGCCCGCGTCCGTCTGCGGCGTCGCCACCGACCTCCCCTACGGCGGCGCCAGCACCACCAACCGCGAGGCGTTGGCGAGCCTGTACGACCGCGCCTTCGCCGCCTTCGCCGCGCTCCTGCCCCCCGGCCGCCGGGCGGTCTTCGGCTGCCACGACGAGGCCCTGGGCCGGCGCGTCGAGCGGGCCGGATTCCGCGTCGAGGCCGTCCACGAACAGTACGTCCACCGCAGCCTGACGCGCCGGTTCTTCGTGGCCCTTCGAAGCGACGGTTAAAAGCAGTACCTGCGTCGGTCGGAAATCGTGGAATACCAGGGGAGCGCAACCCTTCCGGAGGCACGGGCGTGGGCGCCGAGCTGACCGTGACGTTCCTGGGCACCGGCGCGAGCTGGCCCACCGCCGAACGGGGCCTGTCCGCCGTCGCCGTCAAGCGTGGCGGCGAGGTGATCCTGTTCGACTGCGGCGAGGGGACGCAGCGGCAGCTGCAGCGCAGCGACCTGTCCTACCAGCAGGTGAGTCAGATCTACCTCAGCCACTACCACGGCGACCACTGCTTCGGCGTCCCCGGCCTCGTCAAGACGATGGCCCTCAACGAACGGGACCGCCCCCTGTGGATCTACGGCCCCCGCGGCCTGCACCGCATGGTCGACGCCTGGCGCAAGATGGGCGGCTGGACCAAGCAGTACCCCATCCACGTCCAGGAGCTCCAGCCCGGCGACGTGGTGGAGCGCGACGGCTACACCGTCGAGGTCCACGACGCCGACCACAGCGTCGCCAACCTCTGCTACGCCCTGCAGGAGCCCATGCGTCCGGGCCGCTTCGACAAGCCCAAGGCCCTGGGACTGGGTATCCCCGAGGGACGCATGTTCGGCCAACTCCAGCGCGGCCAGTCCGTCACCCTCGACGACGGCCGCACCGTCCACCCCGGCGATGTCCTGGGGCCCAGCCGCCACGGCCGCCGCGTCGTCTACAGCGGCGACACCCAACCCTGCCTCGGCGTCATGGAGGCCGCCCACGACGCCGACCTGTTCGTCTGCGAGGCCAGCTTCACGCGCGACCTGGTGGACCGCGCCCGCGAGGTCAAGCACATGTGCGCCGGCGAGGCCGCCGCCATCGCCGCCAAGGCCGGCGTGCGCCGCCTCGCCCTCACCCACATCAGTCCCCGCTACAAGGACCCGGCGCCGGTCCTGGAGGAGGCCGTGGAGGTCTTCCCCGACGCCGTCCTGGCGGAGGACCTGATGCGCCTGGAGGTGCCGTTCCGGTGAACGTCCTCCTCGTCCTCCTGGCAGCCGCAGCAGGCGGCGGGGACGACGAGGAGCGACGCCGGCGCCAACTGGAGGCCGCCCGCGCCCGGCTGCGCGCCGCCATGGAGGCCCGCGAACCCCCAAGGCCCGCCGAGACCGCCGAGGTCGCCGACGAGCCCCCCGCGGCGGGCGGCGCCGAGGGCGAGCGGGCCCCGCCCGCCCAAGTCGGCCAGAAGGTCGACAAGTACTTCGGCACCCGACTGCCCCCCGTCTGCGAACGACTGGGCTGCTACCTCACCGACGACGGCAAGCGGTACTACTGCGTCAACCCCGGCTGCCAGAAGCACAAGAAGCGCGCCACCAAGCACAGCCGCGTCCGCCGGGTCACCAAGAAGGAAGAGGTGTTCTTCCGCTGCCCCAAGTGCCTCGGCCGCAACGTCGAGGTGTTCCGGCTCACCAACGAGTACGCCTGCAACGACTGCAAGCACCGCTGGCCCCGCGCCCCCGACGACGCCGGGGCCGCTCAGGACTGATCTGGCACCGCGCCCGGCGGCTCCGTCGGTCCGACGATCTCCCCCTCCGCCGTCTCCGGGCACAACCACCACCGCAGGTGCTCCGCGTCCGGCCAGGGGTCGCCGTCCTCCAACGCCACCGCCACGGCCAGGTCGCCCAGGACGTGCGGCGTCGGCGGGGCGGCCGCCTTGCCCGCCAGGGCCGCCTGCTTGGAGAGTCGGAAGCGCAGGACGCGGTCGTCGGCGCGCAGGCCGCCCCGGAAGGCGTCGATGATGCGCAGCTCCCAGACGCGGTGGCGCAGCAGGTCCAGCGCGTCCGTGCCCGCCACCCGCACCGTCACGCGGTCGTCGGCCTGCTCCACGGCGCCGTCGGGCCAGAACCGCGTCGCCGCGGCCACCACGCGCTCGGGGACCTCCGTCGGGTGGACGGGCGTGGTGACGGTGACCTGCACGGGCTCGGCGACGGGGCGGGGGGATTTCAGGAGTGCGGGCCGCCCACTCCCTGCGATGAGCCTATGTCCGGCACCCCGCTCGCGCCTCCGTGGACGACCGCCCCACCGTCGAGCAGTACTTCATGGACATGACGCACCTCGTCAAGTCCCGCGGCACCTGCCCGCGCCGCCAGGTCGGGGCCCTCGTCGTCAAGGACAAGCGCGTGCTGACCACGGGCTACAACGGGGCGCCGCGCAACTTCCCCCACCCCTGCGACACGGGCTGCCTGCGCGACGAACTGGACATCCCCAGCGGCATGATGGCCGACGTCTGCCCGTGCCTGCACGCCGAGCAGAACGCCATCCTCCAGGCCGCCACGACGGGGGTGTCCATCGAGGGCGCGGAGTTGTACTGCACCACGCAGCCCTGCACCCAGTGCAGCCGCATGATCGCCAACTGCGGCATCCGGCGCGTCGTCTTCCAGGAGGAGTACCCCGACCCCATGAGCATCGGTCTCCTGGTCACCGCCGGCGTGGAACTGTACCTGTGGGACGAGGAGGCCAAGGCGGCCCGCCCCTACGGCCGGACGAACACGTTCGAGGACGCCCAGGACGCCCTGCGGCGCAAGTGGCGCGAGGAGGGGCCGCCCGCCGTGGGCAAGCCCCAGGTGAAGGTGGGGGTCGACGACGTGGCCCGGCTGCACGAGGGTGTGGGCACGGACGATGCCGGTCCGGACGATGCCGTGGCGGCCGAGGTGGGCGTCGGCGAGGACGATTCCGGGGGCATCCGCGACCTCTCCGGCGACCCCCGCGCCGCGCAGCTCATCCGGAAGCTCGCCGCGCAGCGGGTGGCCCGGGACCAGGAAGCGGCCTCGAAGGACGACTCCTGACCCGCGTCGGCCGCCCTGGGCTTGTCCTTGGCCCTACGGTTTTTGCGCGACCGCGTCCAGGACGTGGGCCACGCGTTCCCGGAACCGCTCCAGGGAGCCGCCGTTGACGACCATCTCGTCGGCCAGGGCGATGGTGCGGGCCAGTCCCCAGCCCAGTTCCCGCTGGTCGCGGGCCTGGTGGTCGGCCTCCTCCGTGGGGTCGTCGGCGCGGGCGCGCCGGGTGAGGCGGGCGTGGCGCTCCTCCGGGTCCGTGTGGATGGCCACCAGGACGAAGTCGTCGCCCAGCTCCCGGCGAAACACGTCCACCTCCGCGTGGCTGCGGATGCCGTCGATGAGGACCACGGGTGCGTCCCCGGCGACGGCGTGGACGCGCTCGACGGTGCGCAGGGCCCAGACGTCGTCGCCGTGGGTGTGGCGCATCTCGTGGGCGACGCGGCCGACGTGGTGCGCCTCGCGCGGGAGGCCCTGCCGATCCACCTCATCCCAGACCATGTCCCCCATGCGGACGACGGGGTGGCCGCGCTCGCGCGCGACCTGGACCGCCTCCGACTTCCCGCTTCCTGGCATGCCGGTGATGCCGACGACGCGCACGGCTCCGCCAGCGAGGGGCCCTTGAAAAGGGGCCGGAGTGGATGGCGCGGTCGGCGCCGCCTACTGGACGCCGAACGCGATGGGCTTGGCCGCCTGGCCGGGCAGGCGGACCTTGTCCAGCTCCGGCGGCACGCCGACGGCGCTGTAGCCGGCGTCCACGTAGAGGGTCTGGCCGGTGACGCCGCTGCCCAGGTCGCTGAGCATGAAGAGCGCGGACCGGGCCACGTCCTGCTGGGTCACGTTGCGCTTGAGGGGGGCGCTGTGGGCCATCCAGTCGAGGATGTTGTCGAAGCCGGGCACGCCGCTGGCCGCCAGGGTGCGGATGGGGCCGGCGCTGATGGCGTTGACGCGGATGGCGCGGCCGCCCATGCAGACGGCCAGTTCGCGCGTCAGTTCCTGCAGGGCTGCCTTGGCGGTGCCCATGACGCGGTAGCCGGGCACGACGCGGTCGGCGCCGAGGTAGGTGAGGCAGACGACGCCGGCGCCGTCGTTGAGCTTGGGCTCGGCGAACCGGCACAACCGCACGAGGCTGTAGGCGGAGACGTCGAGGGCGGTGCCGAAGTCCTCCGACGTGGTGCGAATCAGTTCGTCCTGCAACGCGGTGGCGGGGGCGAAGGCGATGCAGTGGACCATCATGTCGAAGGTGCCCTCGGCCTCCTCGAAGAACCGCTGGACGCTGTCCTCCTGGGTGACGTCGCACTCGTGCCAGCCGTCGATCCACGGCGTGTCCTTGAACAGGCCCATGACGCGGCTGAGGAAGCGCTTCTGGTAGCCCATGGTGACGGTGGCGCCGTGGCGGGCCAGTTCCTGGGCGATGGCCCAGGCGATGCTGTCTTCGCTGGCAACACCGAAGACGAGCGCGCGCTTGCCCTTGAGGTCGAAGGTCATGGGGCCGAGCCACCCTCGGCGCGACTTGAACGTTTCCAACGAAGGTTGACCCGTTCACGTTGTCGTCGTTGCTCGTGCCTGCTCGAAGCCGACGCGACCCCCTCCGTTCGCGCCGTGCCCGCGGCGCGTGGCTCTCCTGGGATTCGGTGCGGAAATCGACGATCGACGAAGGGCGAAGAAACCTTTGCTTCTGGTGAATTCGGAAACGCGACCCCACGTTTTTGATAGAGGGCCATTCGGCGCACCTGTCCCCCCTGGGACGGAGCATCCCCATGCAGACGAAACTCCCCTCCCTCGCCCTGCTCGCTGCCCTCCTCGCCGTCGGCCTCGCCCCCACCGCCAGCGCCGACCCGCTGCCGCCGGAGCCGACGTGCGCCCAGGTGTACCGCGAAGTGGTCTCCGAGCCCGTCGGCGTCCGCCTGATCAACAGCTGCACCGCCGAGGTGGAGGCCACCACCGGCGCAGGCCCCTGCGCCGAGCACCGCCTGGACCAGGACCTCGGCGCCGTCGTCGTCGAGAGCCACGACTCTTGCCACGTCCTCGCGCGCGCTGGCCCCGGCTACCCCAACACCGACGCCTTCAACGTCGCCATCCACCCCGTCCTCTACTGCCTGCCGTACTACAACGAGTACGACCTCGGTGTCGTCGTGGTCGTCTTCGGCGGCTGCGGCTTCGACGTCCGCCCCGGCGGCGCCCTCGCCCTTGAGGTCGTCACCCTCCAGCCCCTCGTCGACGAGCTCACCAATCCCTCCTGTTCCGCCATTTACAACGAGTGGACCGTCGGCCCCGCCACCGTCATCCAGCGCAGCGGCTGCTCCTACGAACTCCACGTCGCCGGCGCGCAGGTCTTCCCCCTGGCCCTCCAGACCAGCGGCCCCCAGTGCATGGACGTCTACCGCGAGTGGGCCGCCGGCCCCGTCCAGGTCGTCAGCCGCAACAGCTGCTCCTACGAGGTCTTCCTCAACGACCGCCCCGTCCTCGACGGCGCCCTGTAGGAAGCCCCCGCCCGTCGCGACGCGGCAACCAACTCAGGACTGCCCCCGGGGTTCCCCTGACTCGCCGCGCGTTCCTCCTCCTTTTCCAAACCTCCCGAATCACGCTTTTTCCCCGCGTCGGCTCTGACGGCCCATGCGCACCGCGCTGCTGCTCATCGGACTCGCTTCGCTCCTGGCCGTCCCCGCCGTCGCTGCCGGCCCCGCCGTCACCGTCTCCGGCGAGGTCGCCGGCGTCCCGTTCTCCGTCGGCCCCGTCCCGTTCGGCCCCACCTGCGGCTTCCACTACCAGACCCCCGACCTGGGCGTTTTCTACTCCGAGGGTGGCGGCTGGGGCGGTCCCTGCCACTTCTACGTGCGCGCCCTCTGAACCGCTACGGCGAGCGCCGGCTCAACCAACTCAACCCCTTGGCGCTGGCAGGCTCTCGCGCGTCGTTGGCCTGCTTGTACCCTGCGTCCTCCGAGAACGCCGACGGGCACAACCCGTTCTCCTGCAGCACGCAGACGCCACAGCGGGGCCGTCGGGCCACGCAGACGAGGCGCCCGTGGTCGATGACGCGGTGCGTGTAGCCCGACCACACCTCCCGCGGCAGCAGCGCCTCCATGTCGTGCGCCATCTTCTGCGCGTCCGCGTGCGTGGACAGCTTCAGGAGGCGGTTGATGCGCAGCATGTGCGTGTCCACCGTGACGCCCGCAGCGAGGCCGAAGGCGGTGCCCAGGACGGCGGTGGCGGTCTTGCGCCCCACCCCCGGCAGCCGGGTCAACTCCTCGACGGTGCGCGGCACCACGCCGCCGAACTCCTCCACGAGCAGGCGGGCGGCGGCGCGGACGTTCCTGGCCTTGTTGCGCCACAGGCCCAGCCCGTTGATGCACGCCTCGATGGCGCCCTCCGGCGCCTCGGCCATCGCCTCCGGCGTCGGGAAGCGGGCGAACAGCTCCGCCGTCGCCTCGTTGACCTTCACGTCCGTCGTCTGCGCCGAGAGGGCCGTGGCCACCAGGAGCTGGTACGGGCTCTCGTGGTCCAGGGCGCAGGTGGAGTGGGGGTAGGCGGCCTGCAGGGCGGCGTCGACGGCGACGGCGCGGGCCCGCCGGGCGGCCTTGGACTCGCGGGGCAGCGGCGTCAGGCCCCCGGATTCTCGTACGCCGTCTCCCACGCCGCCAGGAACGACTGGGCCTCCGGGCTCTGGTGCAGCGCGGAGAAGCGGGCCACCTGCGCGCCCACCTCCCGCAGCCGCCGTGCCATGCCGTCGTCCACCGGCTGGCCGTCCTCGTCGAACTGCCGGTGGGCGTGGGGGACCGTCGCCTGCTTCGGCACCACCCACGCGTGCAGGCTGCGGCAGACGTCGCGCAGGCCCGAGAGGGGCCCGGTCCCGCCCAGGGCGCCGCCGGAGACGCCGACGAGGCCGACCATCTTGCCTTGAAACTCGTCGAAGCCCATCAGGTCGAGGGCGTTTTTCAGCACCCCCGAGTAGCCGCCGTGGTACTCCGGCGTCCCCAGCAACACGCCGTCGGCGTCCTGCACCGCAGCGCGGAGGCGCTCCACGTCGGGGGTGTCCGGCTGGCCGCACAGGGGCAGGTCGAAGTCCCGCAGGTCGACGAGCTCCGTGCCGGCACCGTGGTCGGCGGCGCCCTGCAACGCGACGGTGAGGGCCATGCGGGTGCGGGAGACGTCCGAGAGGCTTCCGGCCAGGGCGACGACGCGGGTCACGGGGGCGTCAGCGCCGCGCGCCTCAAGGCCCCTTCGACCCGCGCGGACCCGTCCCGGCTCAGAGCCAGTCCTTGCGCCACGCCACCGCGAGGCCCACGGCGACGACGCCGACGATGGAGGTCGTCACCGTCCAGTAGTCCCACGCGGGGATGCCGGGGAAGTTCATGCCCCCCAACCCCGCCAGCAGGCCGGGCAGCAACAGCAGGGCGGCGATGACGGTGAGGCGCTTCATGATCTCGTTCTGGCGGTTGGCCAGCGTGGCGTTCCACGCGTCCTGGGCGATGAGGCTCGCCTCCCGCACGTGCTCCAACCGCTCCGTGATGCGCACCATGTGGTCGCTGACGTCGCGCAGGTAGACGCGCGTGGCGTCCCGGATGGCGCCGTGGTCCCCCCGCTCCACCGACAGGGTCGCCTCCCGCATGGGGCCGCTGACCTTGCGCGTCTTGCTGACGGTGCGCTTGACGTCCCGGATGGACGCCAGCAATGCCTGGTTCGGGTCCTCCAGCGCCGCGTCCTCCAACCCCTCCAGGTGCTCCTCCACGGCGTCGACGTAGGGGAACCAGGCGTCCACGAGGGCGTCCAGGATGCGGTAGAAGACGAAGCACGCCGTCGCGCGCCCCTCCGGCAGCCCCTTCTCCAGCAACCGCCGCTCCACGGCGTCCAGCTCCGGCAGCAGCGCCTCCGACGCCGTCACCACCCAGTCGGCGCCCAGGAAGACGCCCACCTGCCGCCACGACACGTCCCCGCCCGCGTACGTGGGCACGCGCACCACCGCGAACGTCACGCCGTCGTACTCCTCCACCTTCGGCCGCTGGCGCGCGTTCTGGACGTCCTCCAGGGCCAGGGGGTGCAACCCCATGGACGCCCCCAGCGCCGCCAACTCCGTCGACGACGCCCCGCCGGCGCGCACCCACGCCAGCGTGGCGTCGGGCGTGAGCCCGACGTCGGCCGCCCCCTGCTCCCGGCTCGACCACGTGCCCTCCTGGAGGGTGACGACGTGCACGCGGCCCCATCCACGCCGCGGCCAAAAGCGCGCCCCTCCGGCACCGCGACCCTGGGTGCCGGGCACCGCACGGGCGCGGTCCGAGGCCCGCCGTCCCCAAGGCCCAAGGTTGAAGTGCGGTCCCCCATGGGGCGACCCATGACCATCGAGAACCTCGGCATCCAGCGCATCGACCACGTCGACTTCGTGGTCCACGACCTGGAGCGCAGCCGCGCCTTCTACGGCGACAAGATGGACATGGCCCTCACGGCGCGAAGCGATGCCGCCTTCGAGGAGGAGTCCGGGGAGGCGGCCCTCTTCTTCGAGGCCGCCCGCTGCCGCCTGCGCGTCACCGCCCCCACCGAGAAGGACAGCCACGCCGGCAAGTTCCTGCGCAGCCACCCCGACGGCATCCGCACCGTCGCCTTCCGCGTCAAGGACGTCGAGCACGCCTACAAGGTCCTCGACGCGCGCAACGGCAACCTCATCGACGAGCCCTGGGAACGCGACGGCTACAAGCAGTTCCACCTCGCCAGCCCCCTCGGCGACGTGGAGTACGCCTTCGTGGAGAAGACCGGCGACGACCAGGTCGACCCCCGCCTCACCCCCGTCGTGGGCGGCAACGGCGGCAACAAGCACGCCTTCACCCACATGGACCACATCACCAGCAACACCCGCGACCTCCACTCGCTCGTGAACTGGTACCGGGACGTGCTGGGCTTCGAGCACTTCTGGGACATCCGCTTCCACACCCAGGACGCCAACCCCGAGCACGTCGGCAGCGGCCTCAACAGCATCGTCATGCGGGACCCCAAGAGCAACGTCAAGTTCGCCACCAACGAACCGCTCTCCCCCAACTTCTACGGCTCCCAGATCCAGAAGTTCGTCGAGGACAACGGCGGCCCCGGCGTCCAGCACGTCGCCCTCAGCACCGGCCAGATCATGGACACCGTGCCCCAGATGCACGAGGCCGGCCTGAAGTTCCTCGACACCCCCGCCGCCTACTACGAGATGCTCCCCGAGCGCATGGCCGAGCGCGCCGTGACCAACCTCAAGGAGGACCTGGAGGAACTGCAGCGCAACAAGATCCTCGTCGACGGCCGCGACGACCGCTACCTCCTGCAGATCTTCATGCAGGAGGCCAGCCTCCTCTACAACGAGGCCGCCGCCGGGCCGTTCTTCTACGAGGTCATCCAGCGCCACGGCGAGCAGGGCTTCGGCGAGGGCAACTTCCGGGCGCTCTTCGAGAGCATCGAGCGGCAGCAGACCGGGGAGACGACGCGGACGGTCGAGGACCCGCAGCTCATCGACTGAACCCGCCGAGGGGTCTGGATTCAGTAGGACTGCACCCGCAACCCCGTGACGCGCTCGAAGTGCTTCCCGTTGCGCGTCACCACGCCCAGTCCGTTGCGCAACGCGATGCCAGCGATCAAGCAGTCCTCCGGGTCGATGGTCTGCCCCTGCCGCGTCAGTGCCCCGGACATCTGCCCGCCGATGGCCGCCGACTCCGCGTCGAGGGGGAGGATGGACATGCCGTCGAGCACCTGGCGGATTTTCTCCATCTGGCGTGGTGGCCAGTCCACCATGGCGAGGCCGCGGTGGAGTTCGAACAGGCTGATGATGGTGGTGCGCATGGGCCACCCCTCCGCTTGGTATGCGCGCAGGTGCCGCAGGGCACCCTCGTCGCCGCGCATCAGGTCGACGAGGTAGGATGTGTCGGCGACGGTCACGCCCACCACGCGGCCTGCTCGTCCTGGCGCTCCCGGCTGCGCTGTCGTCCTGACTCGATGGCAGCAGCCAACTCGTCGGCCTGCGCGTCGGTGAGGATGCCTGCCAGGTCGGCGACGCTGGCGGGGCGGAACGTGCGCAGGAAGAGCTGGCTGAAGCTCTCGCCGGGGCGCTTGTGGGCCGCGGCGGCCTCGTAGGCGTCGACGCTGACGTTCATGGTCTTGGCGGGCATGCCCCGACATGTGTATGCTCGTGTATATGGAGTTCGCCGTTGTGGAGGGTGTCGTTGTGTGCGACCGTCGTCACGGTTATGCCCGCCCCGGCCTCCGCCGCCCCAGCGATGCGCTTCTCCCGCCTCGACGACCAGGGTACCCCCCGCCCCTGCGTGCAGTATGACGACTACGCCCTGGACCTGCGCGCCGTGATGGACGAACCCAACCTCCTCCAGGCAGCGACGGACCCGGCCGTGCGCGAGAAGGTGGACAAGCTGGTGCGGGGCCGTCCGTCGCAGGACCGCCTGCGTCGCCTCGACCGGGCGCGCCTGCTGCCGCCCGTCGAACCGGGCCGCGTGGTCCTGGTGGGGGGCGCGCAGGCGGACCTGGCCCCGACGCACCACGTCAACCCCGGAGGCGGCCTGCCGGCGGGGGACTGGTTCACCGGCGTCGCCGCCGTGGTCGCCGCGGACGTTCCGGAGGGGGAGGCGGTCCCGGAGGACTGGATGCCCCTCGTGGCGGGCTGGACGACGTTCCACGCCGTCGACGACTGGGTGGCCGTCGGGCCGTGGATGGCGGACTGGGACGAGGTGGCCGACGTGCGCCTTCTCGCGTTCTCCGCCTTCGTGGACGACCTGAGCCGCATCCGCCCCGCCAAGGCGCTCATGGACTGGCTCGGCGCCCTCCAGGGTGCCCACGAGAAGGCGCCCCTGCGGGCGGGCGACCTGGTGTGCCTGTCGGCGCCCACCGCCGAGACCGCCGGCAGCGTCCGCTCGGCGCTCGTCTACGACGGCGCGGTGCTGAGCCGCCTCGAGGCCGTGCTCGCCTAGGGTCCGTCGCGCCCCGGCTCCACGTCGATGACCATGGGGTCCCGCCCGCCCGCGCGTGCCCCGCGCGCCACGGCGGCGCGACGCCTGCGCCGGCCCCGCAGCCACAACGCGGGCGCCGCGAGCAGGAGCAGCACCACCAGAACGGCGCCGGCGACGAGGGCGAGTGCCGCCACCGCCGCCAGCAGCAGGGCGCCGGCCGCGAGGGCGACGAGGGGATGGACGCGGAGGGTGCGCACCGTGACGGCCACGGGTCTGGGTGGTCCGCGGGGGCCTTCAAGGTTGTT
>JANQNI010000109.1 GCA_028289805.1 Thermoplasmatota archaeon
AGCCACCACGCGACCTGGTACGGGTTCGTCATGGCGGCGGCGAAGCCGGCCGCGAACGTCGCCGGGGTCTCGGCCGCCTCCGCGCCGACCCGGCCCCGCCACGTGTCGTAGGCGAAGTACGCCATCAGTCCCGCCCCGAGCGTCGCGGCGAGGCGCACCACCCAGGCCCGGTCCAGGACGCTGCCGAGGCCGAAGAGCAGCACGGCCAGGTACACCACGTCCGCCACGGGGGCGCCCATGCCGACGCGCAGCCCCGCGCGGGCGCCGTGGCGGCTGCTCTCGCGGGCGATGAGGGCGTTCATCGGTCCCGGCGGCGCCGCCAGGCTGAGGCCCAGGCCGACGCCCAGCAGGACCGCCGCGGCCGGGCCCGCCTCGACGCTCACGCCGCCTCCCCTGGATGGGTGGGGAACGCCGCGCAGGACTCAAGCCCGACCGTCGGTGTCCGGCCGACCATGCGAACCCTGCTGGTCCTCGCCACGCTCGCACTGCTGGCCGCTCCCGGCGTCGCCGCCGACGCGGCCGCCCCGGAACCCGACGTCGACCCCGACTGCTTCCAGGTGCTCACCCAGCCCTGGGAGAGCCCCGTCGAACTGGTGTTCGTCGCCGCCGGCGTCGTCCTCTGCATCGCTCAGTAGTCGTAGTCGCGGTCGTCGTCCGACTCCAGCTCCACGCCCAGGCCGTGCACCATGCGGTTGACGTAGTTGAAGTAGGAGACGACCTCGGTCGCGTGCAGGATGGCCTCGTCGTCGAAGCCCGCCGCGCGCAGCCCCTCCACCGCCTCCTTCCTCCCCGTCGCCGGGTCGCGCGTCAACGCCACCGCGTAGTCGACCAGGGCCCGCTCCTCCGGCTCCAGCTCGAAGCCGTCGGGGTCGGCCGCGAACGCCTTCACCCAGTCGGCGTCCTTGACGTACTTGTTCAACGCCTCGCCGTGGTGGATCACGCAGTAGTCGCAGCCGTTGGTGGAGCTGACGGCCACCGCCAGCAGTTCGCGCTGCCGGCGGCCCAGGGGCCCCTTGCCGAAGACCGTGTCCATGTACAGGCTCAGGTGCGTCTTCAGGCCGCGGGGGCGGAGGCTCTGGATGCGCAGCACGTTGGCCACCCGGCCCCGGCTGCGCTGGATGTCGTCGTAGACCTTGAAGAGCTCACCCTCCGCCTCGTCCTCACTGATGACCCGGATGTACGGCACGCAGGGGAGGCAGGGGGAGGGAGCTTAAAGGCGGTCGTTTGGCGGACGCGGCTCGCGCCCGTCCTCCGCCTCGACGTGCGGCAACCGCACCCGGAACACCGCCCCCGGCGCGCCCTCGTGGACGCTGACGTCGCCCCCCTGGGCCTGGACGATGCCCTGCACGACGCTGAGGCCGAGGCCGGCGCCGCCGCCGTCGCCTTCGAACCCCTTGAACAGGGACGGCCGCATCGCCTCGCTGACGCCGTCGCCCTCGTCGCCCACGACCAGCGACAGGCCCGCCTCGTCGGTGGTGACGACCACGTCGACGCGGCCGCCGCGGGGGCTGTGCCGGATGGCGTTGCCCAGGAGGTTGAAGAGGACCTCCCGGAACCGCGTGGCGTCGAGGGTCGCCTGCAGGGCCGCGGGCCGGACCCGTTGGGCCAGGTGGACGCCGCGTTCCTCCGCATCCGGGCGCAGCAGGGCGACGACCTCGTCCACCACGGGCCCCACGCGCACGGTGGTGGGCCGCAGCCGCAGGGTGCCGGTCTCGAGGGCGGCGAAGTCCAGGAACTCTGCCACCACGCACTCGAGGTGCTGCACGTTGCGCCGTGCCAGGTCGACGACGGCGCGTTGCCGGGGCGTCAGGGGGCCGACGGCGCCCTCGTGCATCAGTGCCATCAGGCCGCTGATGCCGGAGAGGGGAGTACGCAGTTCGTGCGCGAGGAACGCCAGGGTCCGTTCCTCGTCGGACAACACCCCATCCAGTTGGAGGGGAGGTGGGCGGGGGTCTTCGTCGCTCATGGTGCCTCCTGCCCACACGCCCGCAGCGGCCCAACGTACTGTTGGGCGCCCGGGCTTAAGGACCCTTGCGGTCCCTCGGGCGGGCCCGGAGGCGAAGCCTGATGGCCTGGAGCGACCATGCACGCGCATGGTGCAAGCGACCTGGAACGGCGTGGTCGTCGCCGAGAGCGACGCGGCCGTCGTCGTGGAGGGCAACCACTACTTCCCGCCCGCCGCCGTGCGCCGGGAGTTCCTGCGGCCCAGCGGCACGAACACCACCTGCCCCTGGAAGGGCGAGGCGTCGTACCACTCCCTCGTCGTGGACGGACGGGAGAACCCGGACGCCGCCTGGTACTACCCCGACCCAAAGCCGGAGGCGGCCCACATCAAGGACCACGTGGCGTTCTGGAAGGGCGTCGAGGTCCGGTAGGTTCGGTCGAACGACCACTGGACCTATCAAGGCCCGCATCGATGCGGCACGGACCATGGTGCGTGCGACCGCCGTGCTGCTCTTGTTGCCCCTGCTGGCAGGGTGCGTCCAGCCGGCCGGCGACGCCACCGCGGGCGCGGCCGCCGCCTTCGAGGTCGCCGACGGCGCCGCGCGCGACCGCTTCGACTACACGCTGTTTCTCGGCATCACCGGCACCGAGGGCCCCCTCGACTGGGACCGCTACACGGAGGCCCTCGCCCAGGCCGGCGGCGCTGGACCCAGCCTCGCCGCCTTCGACCAGGACGTGCCCCACGGCGCGCTGGGCGACGGCCGCCTCGGCTCCTGGCTGACGACCCACTTCGCCTACGACGAGGACGCGCGCCTCGTCGGCGGCCTCTACACCCAGGTCCTCGCCGACGGACGAAGCGACGCGGTCCTTGCCCCCTTCTCGGGCCCCTACGCCGGCACCACGCAGTTGCCGTCCATGCTCCACCAGGCCGGCGCCGCCCGCGTGGTCTTGCCGGTGCTGGAGGCCCTCGCCGCCGACGGGCTCCTCCCGGCCCGCGACGCGGACGCCCCGGCCGACGACACGGTCCTGTGTGCCCTGCGCACCCACACCGACGACTGGCGCCTCACGAGCGCGGACGCGGCGCGCATCGCCCTCGAGGACCCCGACTTCCGCGCCCACGTGGACGCCCTGCCCGACGGCGAACTGAGCTACCACTACTTCCCCTCCCTCGCCGTCGAGGACGCCTGCCCCGTCGAACTCGACGTCCCCAGCAACTTCTGGGCCGTCGGCCACACCGACCTCGACGCCTTCCTCGACCCC
>JANQNI010000145.1 GCA_028289805.1 Thermoplasmatota archaeon
GAACGGCGGGCGGGGGGGAGCCGGGCGAGGTCGTAGACGGCCACGTCGGGCGCGGGGGACGCGGCGGCGGCCGAGGGGGCAGCGAAGGCGGCGTCGAAGGCGGCGTCTGCGTCGGCGGCCTGGGATTCCCGGTCCGTCTCGGGGATGAAGAACGCCTCCGCGTCCCCGGCCTCCGCGTCGCGTTCGTCCAGGCGGCGCACCACGAGCAAGAGCAGAAGCAGCAACAGCACGACGCCGAGGAAGATGGCGACGCCGACGCCGATCTCGGCGACGTACCCGGTGCCCGGCACGCTGTCCAGGTCCTCCGAGTCGGCAAACAGGAGGAAGGCGTAGGCCAGCGTTACAATGAGGGCGAGGACGAAGAGCAGCGTACCCAGTACGCGCTTCACGGGAGACCGACCCATCGCTATCGACGCTTCGATGACGGCCGCCGTTTATTGCGCTACTGGTTCGACAGCCACTGGACGAAGGCCCGCGCGGCGTCGCCGCGGTGGCTCAGGGCGTTCTTCTGGGCGGCGTCCATCTCGGCGAACGTCTGCTGGGCGCCGTCGGGGACGAAGACGGGGTCGAAGCCGAAGCCGCCGTTGCCCGCGGCCCGGTCGGCGATGCGGCCCTTGCACGTGCCCTCGAAGTGGTGCGGGGTGCCGTCCTCGTCGACGTAGCACAGGTCGGCGCGGAAGGCGGCGCTGCGCAGTTCCGGCTCGACGTCGCGCAGCAGGTCCAGCAGGCCCTGGCAGCCGACGGTGTCGAGGGCGTGGCGGCTGTAGACGCCGGGGAAGCCCTTGAGGGCGCTGACGAACAGGCCGGCGTCCTCCAGGAGAAACGGCGGTTCCAGGCCGGTGGCGAGCAGGTAGCCGGCGCCCGCCTCGGTGACGCCGCGCAGTTCGTCGTGCTGGATCTCGGGGTAGCCACGGTCGTCGGGCACGACGGCCACGCCGAGGGGGTCCAGCAGTTCGCGCAGTTCGGCGACCTTGCCAGGGTTGCCGGTGACGAGGGTGACGCGGTCGGGGCGGGCCATGGCGGGGGGAGCCGGCGGGGCTTGAAAGTCAGACCGCTTCCCGGTAGCGGCCGCGCTGGCGGATCTGCTCCAGCCGGCGCAGGCTCGCGGGGGCGCAGGCGGCCGACCCGTAGCCGTCGAGGAAGGCGGCCACGAGGGCCGCGGCGCGGTCGTCGGTGGCCTCCAGCGCCTCCTCGACGAGGTGGAGGTCGACGCCGCGGGGTTCGTCCTCCTCGGAGAACTGCCCCAGGCCGAAGTCGATGAGGACGAGCGCGCCGGGGTCTCCGCCGTCGGTCCCGTCGGCGCCGCCGCCCTCGATGAGGACGTTGCTGGTCGTCAGGTCGCCGTGGGTGACGCCGGCGTCGTGCAGCCGTCCCACCATGGCCCCCAGGGCGTGCATGCGGGCCGCGGCGGTGGCGTCGTCGTCGCCGGGCAGCACGTCGCGCAGGACGGGGCCGCCGACGCGCTCCAGCGCCAGGACCGCCCCGCGCCGGTCGGCGTCGTAGAGCAGCGGCACGCGCACGCCGGCGCGGGCGGCAGCCAGCAGGAGGTTGGCCTCGTCGCGGGTGCGTTCGTCGCGCAGCCGGGCGTCGAGGGCGGGGTGGCGGTACGTCTTGGGGACGCGGTGCTTGCGCACGACGGGGCGCCCCAGGTGGGTGCCGAGCACCAGTTCGGCCTCGGCGCCGCTTGCAAGGACCTCCGTCATCGCCACGTCACCTCGACCGCGTCGGTGCGCTCGTACGGCCGCACGGCCGAGTCCGCCACCGCCGTGGGCCCCTCGGCGCGCAGCTTCAGCAGGCCCGTCCAGGCGATCATGGCGCCGTTGTCCACCAGGACGGGGCGCGGCGGGCAGTGGAAGGAGGCGCCGCGCGCCTCGGCCATCTCCCGCGCCATTTCCTGGAGGCGGGCGTTGCAGGCGACGCCGCCGCCCAGCAGCAGCTCCTGCTTGCGGGTGTGGGCCAGGGCGCGCTCGGCCACCTCGACGAGGCTGGCGAAGGCGGTCTCCTGGAGGGAGTAGCAGGCCTCGGGGAAGGGCACGCCCCGGTCGACGAGGCGCTGGGCGGCGATGGCGGTGCCGGCGAAGCAGAGGTCCATGCCCTTGACGGTGTAGGGCAGCGGGTGCAGCGCCTCGGGGCCGACGCGCGCGGCCTCCTGCTCGATGCGGGGGCCGCCCGGAAACGGGATGCCGTTGTCGCGGGCGAACTTGTCGAGGCCGTTGCCGATGCCGATGTCGAGGGTCTCGCCGAAGACGCGGTAGCGGCCGCGCACGTGGGCGATGACCTGGGTGTTGGCGCCGGAGGCGTACAGCAGCAGCGGGTCGTCGGCGCCCGTGAGGCCCGTGCCGATCTCGAGGTGGGCGACGCAGTGGTTGACGCCCGCGAGCGGCACGCCGTGGCGCAGGGAGAGGGCGCGGGCCATGGTGGCGGCGACGCGCAGGCAGGGACCGAGGCCGGGGCCCTGGCTGAAGGCGACGCCGTCCAGGTCCGCGGCCTCCAGGCCCGCCTCGTCCAGCGCCCGCCGGACCAGTTCGGGGCCGACCTCGGCGTGGTGGTGGGCGGCCTCGCGGGGGTGGATGCCGGCCGCGGCCTCACCGGACTCGGGCCGTGGCGGCCGCACCATGTCGCGCACGTTGGCCAGCACGCGGCACCGACCGGGGGCGTCGGGGTCCGCCTCGACGACGCCGACGCCGACGGTGTGGGCGGTTCCCTCGATGCCCAGGACGGCCACGGCGCCGCCGACGCAGGCCCCGCTCTAGGGCGTTTCGGCGCGCGGACCGCCCGTGCTACTCTTCCTCGTCCGAGGCGCTGGAGACGCCGTTCTCGCGCTGGGGGGCGGGGGCGCGGCGCTCCAGGTCGGCGACGTGGTCTTCCAGGTGGAAGAGGGGCTTGTTGACGACGGCACCGAGTTCGCGGCTCAGGGCGCCGTCGCTGTAGAGCGAGTAGACGCGCTTGCCGCGGGCGCGCAGCACGTCGGCGAGGCGGGTGAGGTCGGGGTCGTTGCCGACGAACCAGGCGACCTCGAAGCTGCGGGCCGCGTCGAGGGCGTCGATGGCCATCTCCGTGGAGAAGCTGGTGCGGGCGTCGCGGCGCGGCTGCTTGACGTGGACGATGAAGCCGTTGTGCGTCAGGAGGTCCAGGAAGCGCTGCTGTTGGCTCTCCAGTTCGCCGCGGCGGTCGGGGGCGTAGTAGTAACCGCCGTGCAGGGTGCCGGCGCCGCGCGCCCACTGCAGCAGGCGCACGTAGTCGAACCAGAAGCCGGCCTCGCGGCACGCCTGGTCGGCGCTGGCGCCGTCGATGAAGACGGCCACGCGCTCGCCGGGACGGATGACCTCGTCCGGCTTGGCCACCCAGTGGGCCGCCTCGCGGGGCTCGCGGCGCTCCCGCGCGCGGGGCTCGGCGGTGCCGCGGCTGCGCACGACCACGTCGAGCATCTCCTCCTCGGCCATCTCCTCGGGACCGTCCAGGCGGCGGGCGGCGACGTCGGGGCCGGGGGTGTCGGTGACGAGGTCGATGAGGTGGGCGATAGCGTAGGCGTCGTGGTGGAGGACGCGCACCTGCCACAGCTCGCCGTCCTGGACGCGGTCGCGCTCGGCCAGGTCCACGAGGACCACCTTGCCGCTGGGCAGGCGGCTGACGCGGCGGCCGTCGTCCTGCTCGTGGAAGACGAGCTCCCACTCCTCCTCGATGGTGTCGGACATCATGCTCAGGCCTCCTTCTTGGCGGCCTGCTGGACCTTCTTGGAGCGGGTCTTGGCGTCGTAGCCGGTGACGCCCTCCAGGAAGTCGTTCCAGGCGCGGTGGGTGTCCTTGGCGACGACGCCGGCGTCCTCGTCGCCCTCGGCCATGCGCAGGGCGTAGGACTTGTCGGTCTCCGTGTCGACGACGACCTTCTTCTTGCCCTCCTGCCGGGCCCAGATCTTGGTCATGGAGCCATAGTCGCCCTTGAGCCACCCGTCATCCTCCTCGTAGGACCCGAAGGCGGCCTCGAAGATCATGTTGAAGTCAATCTTCCCGGCGTGGCCGGGCTTGACGGGGTACTCCTGCATGGTCGGTCCGACCGCCCTCCTGGCTATGAGGTTGACGCCACGAGGTGCTCGGGTGGGCCGGGAACCATCGCGCCGGACGGGCGCTGCGGGCGGTCCAGGGCGGGGCCGGGGCCGGCACAGGAACCCTCATGAGCGGCGGGGGGCGTCGCGCGGCCCGTGCGTCGTGGCACGTGGTTGCTCCTCCTGTCCCTGCTCCAGGTCGCCCTGGTCGTCGCGACGGCGTTCCCGCCGTTCTCACCGCGCCTGGGGGCGCCCGTATGGCACCACAACGCCAGCCTGGCCGCCGCGGTGGCGAGCATCGGGATCTGGTGGGGCGTGGCGGCGGCGCGGGGCCGGCGGTTGTGGCTGGACCGGGCCCACCTGGGCATCTGGGTGCTGGCCTGGACGTTCCTGGCCACCGCGAGCGGCTTCCTGCTGCTGTACCTGAAGCAGGACCTGAAGGCGTGGGCGCTGAAGGACTGGGCGAAGTGGTGGCACATCCTGTGGTCGTGGCTGGCGCTGGTGTACTTCGTCGCCCACACCGCCGTCAACTGGCAGGGGATGCGGCGGGCGTGGGCGGGCATCCACGCGCGCCTCGGGCCGGCGCTGCGCCACGACCTCGCCCTCGTGCTCGTCGTGGTGGCCATCCCGGTGACGTGGTCCTCCTGGGGGGCGACGGTGTGGA
>JANQNI010000152.1 GCA_028289805.1 Thermoplasmatota archaeon
CGTCCTGGACGCGGAAGGCTGGACCCCCGACCGCCTGGCCCCGCCCCTGGGCGGCAAGCGTGCCGGAGGCGGTGGCGTCGCGCTGGCCCGCCAGCCACGACCTGCTCGACGACCCCGACGGCGTGGCGGCGCTGCCCCTGGAGCACGACGTGCCCTTCGCCGCGCTTGCCGGCGGGTCCGGCGCCGGCGCCCGGCTGCTGGCCGACTTCATCCCCCGCATCCCCGCCTACCCGGAGCGCAACCACCCGGACGCGGAGGCCCAGAGCGGCCTCTCGCCGTACCTGCACTTCGGCCACGTCGGTGCCCACCAGGTCGCCCGCGCCGTCCTGGACGCGGAAGGCTGGACCCCCGACCGCCTGGCCCCGCCCCTGGGCGGCAAGCGCGTCGGCTGGTGGGGCGTCTCGGAGGCCGCCGAGGGCTTCCTGGACCAACTCGTGACGTGGCGGGAGCTGGGCTTCGTGGAACTGCACCACCGCCCCGACGCCACCGGCTTCGCCAGCCTGCCCGACTTCGCCCGCGCGACCCTGGACGCGCACCGCGGCGATTCCCGGCCGACGACCTACCCCCTCGAGCAGTTGGAGCAGGCGCGGACCCACGACGCCGTCTGGAACGCCGCCCAGACCCAGTTGCTGCGCGAGGGCGTGCTCCAGAACTACCTGCGCATGCTGTGGGGCAAGAAAATCCTGGAGTGGTCCCCCGACCCCGAGACCGCCTTGAAGCGGATGTTCCACCTCAACGACCGCTACGCCCTCGACGGCCGCGACCCCAACAGCGTCAACGGCATCCTCTGGTGCCTGGGCCGCTACGACCGCGGCTGGGGCCCCGAGCGGCCCGTCTACGGCACCGTGCGGTACATGACCAGCGACTCCGCGCGGCGGAAGCTGCGCATGACCGCCTACCTGCACCGGTACGCCGAGGACGACGGAGCCGACGCGTGAGCGATTCCTTCAAGCCCCATCCCGACCCAACGTCCCCCGTGCGCATCCTCGTCACCGGCGCGACCGGGTACGTCGGCGGTCGCCTCGTGCCGCGCCTGCTGGAGCAGGGCCACGACGTCCACGTGCTCGTGCGCGACGCCGAGCGGGTGCGGGGCCGCCCCTGGAGCGACGACGTGACCGCGTGGGAGGCGGACCTCACCGACGGCGCGGCCCTGGCCGCCCTGGACCTGCCCCGCTTCGACGCCGCATACTACCTCGTCCACGGCATGAACGACCCCGGCGACTTCGAGGACCGGGAGGCCGCCGCCGCGCGCAACTTCCTCGCGGCGGTGCGCACGGACCACTGCGTCTACCTAGGCGGCCTGCAACCCCCCGGCGCGGCGCGCGAGCACCTGCGCAGCCGGGCGGCGGTCGGGGCCCTCCTGCGCGACGCGTTGCCCACCACCGAGTTGCGCGCCGGCCCCGTCGTCGGCAGCGGCAGCGCCAGCTTCGAGATGGTGCGCTACCTCACCGAGCGGCTGCCGGTCATGGTGACGCCGCGCTGGGTGCGCAACCGCGTCCAGCCCATCGCCGTGCGCGACGTGCTCGACTACCTGCTCTCGGCCCTGGACGTGGGCCCCGTCGGCGTCGTCGACCTGGGCGGCGAGCCCGTCGCCTTCGCCGACATGATGCGCCGCTACGCCCGCGTGCGCGGCCTGCGCAGGCGCGTCATCCTCCCCACCCCCGTCCTCGCCCCCCGCCTCGCCGCGCGCTGGGTGCAGTTCGTCACCCCCATCCCCAACCGCCTCGCCGTCCCCCTCATCGACGGCGTGCGCACCGACCTGCTGGCCAACCGGACGGCAGCGCGCGCGCACTTCCCCGACATCCATCCCATGGACTACGACCACGCCGTCGCCCGCGCCCTGCGCCGCATGGAGGACGACGCCGTGGAGACCCACTGGACCGGCTCCGCCGGCGCACCCGACGCGCCCGACGCGCCCCGGCCCGGCGGGTACGAACTGCGCGACGAGGAGAACCGCAAGACCGAGACGCGCACCCTCGACGTGGACGCCCCGCCGCACCGGGTCTTCGCCGTCGTGGCGGGCCTGGGCGGCGAGCGCGGCTGGCTCGCATGGGACTGGGCGTGGCGGGCGCGGGGGCGGCTCGACAAG
>JANQNI010000184.1 GCA_028289805.1 Thermoplasmatota archaeon
ACGACAAGCCCGCGGGCATCCGCAAGGCCGCCGACGCGGCGGCGGTGCTGGCGGTGGCCGTCAACGACGCGCGGCTGCTGGCCAACACGCCCGGCAACGTCGCCACGCCCAAGTGGATGGCCGCCGAGGCGCGCAAGCGCGGCAAGAAGCACGGCTTCACGGTCTCCGTCAAGGGCCGCGCCTCCCTGCGCAAGGAGGGCTTCGGGGCCCTGTGCGCCGTGGCCCAGGGCAGCGACAACGAGGAGCAGCTCGTCGTCATGACCTACGAGCCGGAGAAGGTCACCAAGAACACCAAGACGATCGTCGTGGTGGGCAAGGGCGTCACCTTCGACTCCGGGGGCATCAGCATCAAGCCCGGCAACGGCATGTGGGACATGAAGTACGACAAGTGCGGCGCCTGCAACACCATCGCCCTCATGGGCACCCTGAAGGACCTGGGCGTCAAGCACAAGGTCGTGGGGATCGTCCCCTGCGTGGAGAACATGCCCAGCGGCGTCGCCCAGCGCCCCGGCGACATCGTCACGGCCAAGGACGGCACCACCATCGAGGTGCTCAACACGGACGCCGAGGGGCGGATGATCCTCGCCGACGCAATCACGTACGGCCTCACCTTCAAGCCCGACTGGATGTGCGACATGGCGACGTTGACGGGCGCGTGCGACTTCGCCGTCGGCGCCACCTACGTCGCCGTCATGAGCAAGGACGACGGCCTGGCCGAGCGCTTCGTGGCGGCCAGCCGCAAGGCCGGCGACAAGGCGTGGCGCCTGCCCCAGGGCGAGGAGTTCGACGAGGCCAACAAGGGCACCTACGCCGACATCCAGAACATCAGCCTGACCAACAAGGCCGGCACCGCCATCGGCGGCTCCTTCGTGGGCCACTTCGCCAAGGACACCCCCTTCGTCCACCTGGACATCGCCAGCAAGGCGTGGACCGGCGGCAACGGGGCGTTCGCCAAGGGTCCGACGGGGGCGGGGCTGCGCATCGTGGCGCAGGCCATCCTGGACAGCTAGCACGCTTCGCCGCGTCCGACGCGGCGCCTCAGACCTCCGGCACCGCCTCGCCCTCGCCCGCCCACCGTCGGCGGGCCCTGCGCAGGCGCCGGTTGCGCGCCCGCAGTGCCACCGAGGCGATGGGCGCGCTCGTGCTCGCCTCGCGGGCGGCGCGCCGGTGCGCTTCCTTGGAGGCGCGGTCCCCCCACTTCCAGGGGGTGCTGCGATGCCGGACCAACGTGCTTCGCTCCTTGGTTCCCCTCTCGAATCCTGGAGGATTGAGCGTTCCGGTCGGCCCTTGGGTCCCATGGGTCGATGTCCGGTTTCGCCCTTCCGCCCCGACCCTCCGTTCCCGCGCTGCGCACGGGCACCCTGCGAGGGTTCGGGGTGCCCGCCGCGCACATCGAAGCAGGGGGACGCGGGCGGCACCGGGCGACGGCGTCACGGCGCCGCAAGGGGGTCCGCCGCCGCGCCACGGGGCGCGGTGTGGACCCGAACCGCATGGACCTCCTGCGAACGCGGGAGGGCCGAAGGAGGACGGGGAGGAGGGGGCCGGTCCGAGACCTGCGGCCTCAGCGGCAGTGGGTGCGGGGCGTGCCGAGGCGGCAGCCGGTGAGGTCGTAGACCAGGTCGGAGGCGCCGCCGGAGCAGACGATCTCGCCGGCGAAGACGTACTGGCAGCCGGTGTAGGTCTTGACGGGCTCGGGGAAGTACATGCCGGCGGTGCAGCCCCAGACGATGTAGTAGGTCATGGTCTCGGGGGTGTGGGGGCCGGCGAAGCACTCCAGCGCGTCGCGCACCGGTTCGGTGACGGGGCGGCCGAGGGTCATCGTGGGGGCCTCCGGCACCGCGCTCGCCACGGGGGCGAGGACGGTGAGGGACACGAGCAGGGCGAGGGCGAAAACACGCATCGGGCGCCGCCGACCCAGGTGCGGCCCTTGACGGTTGTTGAGCGTGGCGCATGTATCGAATCCGGCGGATTCCGGGGTCCTGCCGGGCGTCCGGCCCTTGCGCCGCCTTTATTGGGCCCTCCCTCCTGGGCGCGCCCATGGTCCTGGAAGGGCTGGGCGACTCCCTGCGCAGCACCCTCAAGAAGATCGCCAACGCCGGCCACATCGACGCCGCCCTCGTCAAGGAGGTCACGCGGGACATCCAGCGTGCCCTGCTGCAGGCGGACATGAACGTACGGCAGGTCCTGGCGCTCAGCAAGACCATCGAGAAGCGGGCGATGGAGGAGAAGCCGCTGCCGGGCATGAGCAACCGGGAGCACGTCATCCGCATCGTCCACGACGAACTGGTGACGCTGCTCGGGGAGCCGCGCAAGGTCGCCCTGAAGAAGCAGGTCATCATGATGGTGGGCCTGTACGGTCAGGGCAAGACGACCACGACCGGCAAGCTGGCCAACCACTTCAAGAAGAAGGGGCTGCGCGTGGGCGTCGTCGCGGGCGACGTGCACCGGCCGGCCGCCCACGACCAGCTCAAGACCCTCGCGGACCAGGTGGGCGTGACGTTCTACGGCGAGAAGCCGGAGGGCGGCGAGACCCACGGCAGCGACCGCGCCGTCGGCATCGTCGAGCGCGGCCTGGCCGAACTTCGGCGCAAGCACGACGTCATCATCGTGGACACGGCGGGCCGCGACAAGCTGGAGGACGGCCTGGTGCAGGAGATGGAGGACATCTTCAAGGCGGCCGACCCGGACGAGAAGTTTCTGGTCATGGACGCCCAGGTGGGCCAGCAGGCTGCCGTGCAGGCCACCGCGTTTCATGAGGCCGTGGGCCTGACGGGCACCATCATCACCAAGCTGGACGGTACGGCCAAGGGCGGCGGTGCCCTGTCGGCCGTCGCGGCCACGGGCGCCCCGGTCGTCTTCATCGGCACCGGCGAGCACGTGGACGAGCTGGAGCCCCTGGACCCGAAGCGGTTCATCGGCCGGCTGCTGGGCATGGGCGACCTGGACGCCCTGCTGGAGAAGGCGCAGGAAGCCAGCTCCGGCATGAACGCCGAGAAGATGGCCCGCAAGATGATGTCGGGCAAGTTCACGCTCAACGACATGCAGGCCCAGATGGACATGATCGGCAAGATGGGCCCCCTCGGCAAGGTCGCCCAGATGCTCCCCGGCGGCATGGGGCAGGCGCTACAGGGTCGCGACATGGGCGCCACGCAGGAGAAGATGGGCCAGTACAAGGTCATCCTCTCCAGCATGACGGACGAGGAGCGGGAGAACCCCCACCTGCTCAAGAGCAGCCGCGTCAAGCGCATCGCCCGCGGCAGCGGCACCGAGATGCGCGACGTCAAGGAGCTGCTGAAGTACTACGACACGACCCGGAACATGATGAAGGGCCTGTCCAGCAACCGGAAGATGCAGCGGCAACTGATGCGGCAGCTGAAGTTCCAGAAGTGAGCATGGACCTCGGCACCCTCCTCGTCGTCGCCCTCGTCGTCGCCGGCGTCGCGGGCGTCCTGCTGCTGCCGCGGCGCAAGCAGTGGAACGCCGACGGGCAGGCGGACGTGGCGCGCCGGGAGCGCGAGCACGAGCGTGGACGGCGGGAGGAGGACGAGTGAGGACCTTCGTCACCGTCAGCCACACGGTCCCCCCCGACGGCTCCTGGGGCCTCGACGACCTCGCGGGCGCCGCCGGCCGCGTGGACCTGCTGTGCCGCAACGTCCAGGCGGCCCTGCACCACAGCCACGACCTGCGCCGGGACGCCCGCGTCGCCCTCGTCTTCGCGGCCGACCCCGAGCGGCCCCGGACCGTCCTGGTGGACCCCCGTACGATCCGCAACCTGCACCCGGACGAGCGCAGCACCGCCGGCCGCGTCCGCAAGGCGCTGCGCCACCCCTGCCCCGACCCCTGGTTCGAGGAGGTGGAGTCGGGCCTCAGCGTCGCGCCGTTCGGCCTCGCCGACGCGCTGTCGGAGTTGGGCGGGACGCCCGTCGCCCTGGACCGGGACGGCGAGGCGCTGGAGGCGACCGTCGCCACCGGCCGCATGCCCCCCGACCCGGTGTTCCTGATGGGCGACCACCTGCCCCTCTCGGAGGAGGAACTCGCCGTCGCCCCCGACGCCCTGCGCGTCAGCCTCGGCCCCGTCTGGCTGCACGGCAACCACGCCATCACCATCGTCCACTACGTCCTCGACCGGGCCCAGGCGGGGTCCTGATGGTGCGGGTGCAGGGCCGCGACGTCGACGACGCCGGCCGCTGCGCCCACCACCCAACGAGCCTCGACATCGTCAGCTTCCGGCTGCCGTGCTGCGACGGCTTCTGGGCCTGCCGGGCGTGCCACGACGAGACCCACCCGGACCACCTCGTCCAGGTGTGGGGCCCCGACGACCTGCACCGCAGGGCGGTCCTGTGCGGGGCGTGCAGGACCCGCATGAGCCTGCGCGCCTACGCCGCCGACCCGACGCGGTGCCCCAAGTGCGCAGCGCCCTGGAACCCCGGCTGCGTCTACCACCACCCCCTCTACTTCCAGGAGGGGGCTTGAGCGCCGAGCGCCCCCTCGTGCCCCCCGGCCTCGGCCTCGCCGCCGCCGTCGTGAGCGTCAGCGTCGCCGCGCCCCTGTTCCGGCTCGCCGAGGCGCCGCCCCTGACGGCGTCCTTCTGGCGCCTCGCCTTCGCCGTCCTGCTGCTGCTCCCGTTCACCGCGTCCTCGTGGCGCCACTGGGGGCGCTACGACCGCCGCGCCTGGGGCATCACCGTCGCCAGCGGCGTCGCCCTCGGGCTGCACTTCGCGTTGTGGGTGACGAGCCTGTTCTACACCACCGTGGCGGCCAGCGTCAGCCTCGTGACGCTCCAGGCCGTCTTCGTCGCCCTCGGCGGCCACCTCCTGCTCGGGGACCGGTTGTCGCCGCGCGGCTGGCTGGGGGTGCTGCTGGCGACGCTCGGGGCGTTCGTCATCGCCGCCGCCGACGGCCGCCTCGCCCCCGACTCCGGCCGCGCCCTCTTCGGCGACCTGCTGGCCGTGCTGGGCGGCGTCGCCTCGGCGGCGTACATGCTCATCGGCCGCCGGCTGCGCGCCACGCGGGGTCTCGTGGAGTACGTCACCCCCGTCTACGCCGTCGCCGCCGCGACGGTGCTGCTGTCCATGGGGATGCTCGGGCAACCGGTGGCCACTGGCCTCGGCTCCGACGCGTTCGTCGTCTTCGTCCTGCTGGCGGCGGTGCCGATGCTGGGCGGCCACACCCTGGCCAACTGGTGCTTCCGCTACCTGCCGGCGCACACGGTCGCCACGTGGATTCTCCTGGAACCGGTGGGCGCGGCCCTGCTGGCCTGGCCGCTCCTGGGGGAGGTCCCCAGCATCTGGGTGGCCGCCGGCGGGGCGCTCGTTCTGGTGGGGGCGGCGCAGACGGTCCGCCGGGGCCCGGCGCGAGGCGCGCGCGACGTCATGGCGGCGGACTGAGGCCCCGGCAACGCCCGCGCACCCGCCAAGCGTACCGACAGGATTCTTGAACCCCGTCCCGGTGCGCTTGCTGTGCAGGGAGCCACCGCGAAGGCCGAGCGCGCCCGGGACGCCGCCCGCGTCCTCCTGGCCTCCACGGACGAGGCCCGCCGCGACGCGCTCCACGCCGTCGCCGACGCCCTGCTGGCCGCCGAGCCCGACCTCCGGGCCGCCAACGCCCGCGACCTGGAGGCGGCCCGCGCCGACGGCCTCGCCGCCCCCCTCCTGGGCAGGCTGGAATTCTCCCCGGCCAAGCTGCGCACCGTCGTCGACGGCCTGCGGCAGGTGGCGGACGGGGACGACCCCGTCGGCCGCACCCTGCGCGAGACGGACCTCGACGACGGCCTGCGCCTGTGGCAGGTGACGGCGCCCCTGGGCGTGGTGGCGTGCATCTTCGAGAGCCGCCCCGACGTCTGCGTCCAAATCCCCGCCCTCACCCTGCGCTCCGCCAACGCCGTGCTGCTGAAGGGCGGCCGGGAGGCCGCCCACACCAACCAGGCCCTCGTCGACACGATCCGCGCCGCCCTGGAGGGCACGCGGGTGCCCCCCGACGCCGTGCAGTTGCTGGAGGACCGGTCGGAGGTCACCGAACTGCTGGCCCTCGACCACCTCGTCGACCTCGTCGTGCCCCGCGGCGGCAACGAACTGGTGCGGTACGTGCAGGACCACACCCGCATCCCCGTCCTGGGCCACGCCGCCGGCATCTGCCACGTCTACGTCGACGCCGCCGCCGACCTGGAGAAGGCGGAGGCGATCGTGCGGGACGCCAAGCTGGACAGCCCCACCGCCTGCAACGCCGTCGAGACCGTCCTCGTCCACGCCGCACACCTCGACTGGCTCCCCGGCCTCCTGGAGCGCCTGCGCGCCGCGGGCGTCACCGTCCACGCGGACGACGCCGACTGGGACACCGAGTACGGCGCCCCCGAACTCAACGTCCGCCTCGTGGCGTCCCTGGACGAGGCGCTGGCGCACGTCGCGCGCCACGGCAGCGGCCACACGGACGCCATCGTCACCGAGGACCGCGACGCCATGCGCCGCTTCGTCGCCGGCGTCGACGCGGCGGGCGTCTTCGTCAACGCATCCACCCGCTTCGCCGACGGCTACCGCTACGGCCTCGGCGCCGAGGTGGGCATCAGCACCGGCAAGGTGCACGCCCGCGGCCCCGTCGGCCTCGACGGCCTGCTCACCACGCGCTGGGTGCTGGTGGGCGACGGCCACACCGTCGCCCCCTACCACAAGGCGGGGTTCCGCCACGTCCACCACGCGCCGGACCCGGACGCCCTGCGCCGCACGCTCCACTCCTGGGAGACCCCCCATGCTCGACCCTGAACAACGCCGCGTCGTCGTCAAGCTCGGAACGAACACCCTCTGCAACCCCGACGGACTGCCCGACGCCGAGTTGCTGCGCAGCCTCGCCGAGGAAATCCACCTCCTGCGCTCGGAGGGACACCAAATCCTCGTCGTCAGCAGCGGCGCCATCGGCAGCGGCCGCGCCGCCCTGCGTCTGCCCGAGACGCCCCAGGACGTCCCCACGCGCCAGGCGTGCGCCGCCGTCGGCCAGCACCGCCTCATGCAGGCGTGGGACGACGCCCTGCGCCGCCACAAGACCGCCGCCGCCCAGGTGCTCGTCACCGCCGACACCTTCGAGGTGCGCCGCCGCTACCTGAACCTGCGCAACTGCCTGGAGTCCCTGCTGAAGCTGGGCGCCGTGCCCGTGCTCAACGAGAACGACACCACGAGCACGGACGAGATCGACGCCGCCTTCACGGACAACGACCGCCTCGGCGCCCTCGTGGCCGCCAAGGTGGAGGCGGACCTGTACGTCATCCTCAGCGACGTGCGGGGCCTCTACGACAAGCCGCCGCACCTCAAGACCGCCAAGCTGGTGCCCGAGGTGGAGTCGGTCACCGAGGAGGTGCTGGCGATGGCGGGCAAGCCGGGCAAGAACGGCCGCGGCGGCATGCGCAGCAAGCTGGAGTCCACCAAGCACCTCACGGAGGCCGGCGTCCCCGTCGTCATCGCCTACGGCCGCGAGCCCGGCATCCTGCACCAACTCCTGCACCCCGACGCGGCGGAGGACGAGGAGCAGCCGGTGCGCCCCGGCACCTGGTTCCACGCCGTCGGCCGCCGCGACGGCAAGGAACGCTGGATCTCGGCGGCCACCCCGCAGGGCCGCATCCTCGTCGACGCCGGCGCCGCCGACGCCCTGCGCGACGGCTTCCACCTCCTGCCCGCCGGCGTGCGCGGCGTCGAGGGCCAGTTCCCCGTCGAGAGCGTCGTCGAGGTCGTCCACGGCGAGCAGGTCGTGGCGCGGGCGGTGAGCCAGTTCAGCAGCCGCGACCTGGAGCGCTGCGCCGGCATGCAGTCCGAGGACGCCCGCGACGCCCTCGGCGTGGAGGGCAGCGTCAACATCACCCGCAAGGGGCGCATCATCCTCGCGTAGGACTCAGACCTCGCAGTCGATGCTGTTGAGCGCCCCCGTGACGGCCTCCATGGCCGCCATGTGCCGCAGCGCCTTCAGGAGGCCCCCCGTCAGGTGCAGCTTCCCCGTCAGCAGCGCCTTGCGCTCCGTCAGCTCGCCGCGCTGGATCTCCGCGAACACCTCGTAGGGACCGCTGACGACGAACGTGGGCGAGTCCATGCCCGAGGTGACGGCGTCGTAGTCGTAGCCGACGCGGTACTCGGAGAGGCCCGTGCCGTCGAAGGCGACGTACAGGAAGCCGTACCGGTCCTTGGGGGAGCCGAGGATGATGGCGAGGATGCTCAACTTGAGCCCCTTGACCGCCTTCTGCACGTCCGGG
>JANQNI010000213.1 GCA_028289805.1 Thermoplasmatota archaeon
GCGGCGACGCTGTTGAGGCTCGCCGTGCACGGGAACGCCATGCCCAGCCCCTGGGCGTGGACGAAGGACTCCACCGCCTCGACCACCTCGATGACGGGGCGGCCCGGCGTGCAGAGCTCCTTGCCGACCTCCAATGCCTGCGCTGCTACCTGGCCCGTGCGGAGCCAGCGCTGGAACGTCTCGTCGTCTTCGATGACGGCCACTGAACGTTCCAGTCCGGGCACGCACATAACGGTGTGGGGTGCGCCCCCGCCGGCCCCCGCGTCGCCTACTTCTTGTCCATGGCGTCCTTGAGCAGGTCGCCGATGGTCAGGCCCGCCTTGCCGCCGGCCTTCTTGTTCTGGCCGGCCACGGCGGCGGGTCCGGCGTCCACCTTCTCCAGCAGGGTGATGCCCAACTCCCGCTCCATGCGCTTGGCCAGGTCGTCGCTGGGGCGCAGTTGGCCGGCCTCGATCTTGTGCAGCTGCGGCACGCGGGCGCTGACCTTGTTGCCCAGTTGCTCGTGGCTCCAGCCGCGGCGTTCGCGCGCCTTGCGGATGCGGGCGCCGAAGTCGTCGACCAGGTCCAGGGTGTCGCCCTCGTAGACGCTGCGGCTCGTCATCCGCGTCGCGCGGCGCTCCAGGTTCTGCGTCACCGCCGCCTTCGAGCCGGCCGGCGCCGGGCTGTCCAGGGGCGTGCCGTACTTGGCGCAGCACGCGCCCAGGTTCATCACGGTGCCCGACACGTCGTGGCGCCGGGTGGCGATGCTCTTGCCGCACATCTCGCATTCCATGGATTGCCCCTCCCCCGCCGGGCGGGGGTACACAACAACTCCTAAACCCCCCCTCCATATGAAGACCACCGAAGTGGCCGAAGAGGGGAGTCGCCCGGACCGCGTTCGGGAGTTGGAGGAACGCAACGCCCAACTGCGCAGCGACAAGCGCAAGGCCACCTCCGAGGTTCGCGCCCTCCAGGAGGAGGTGCGCAGCCTCACCCGCGAGGTGCAGCGCCTCACGGTGGAGCTGGAGAAGATCAAGCACCCCCCGCTCATCGTCGGAACCATCCTCGACGTGCTCGTGGATGGCCGCGTGGTCATCAAGAGCAGCACCGGCCCCAACTTCGTCGTCCCCGCAGCCGACTTCGTCGACCGGGGCCTCCTGAAGGCAGGCACCCGCGTCAGCCTCGCCCAGAACAACCTCACCGTCGTCGGCGTCCTGCCCAGCAGCCGCGACCCCGTCGTCGCCGGCAGCGAGGTCGCCCGCCGGCCCGAGGTCTCGTACGCCGACATCGGTGGCCTGGCGGGCGTCGTCGACGAGGTGCGCGAGACCGTCGAGTACCCCCTCACCCGCGCCGCCCTGTTCGAGGAACTGGGCATCCGGCCGCCCAAGGGCGTGCTGCTGCAGGGTCCCCCCGGCACCGGCAAGACGATGCTGGCCAAGGCCGTCGCCAACGCCACCGACGCCACGTTCCTGCGCGTCGTCGCCTCCGAACTGGTGCAGAAGTTCATCGGCGAGGGCGCCCGCCGCGTGCGCGAGGTCTTCGAACTGGCCCGCGAGAAGGCCCCCAGCATCCTCTTCATCGACGAGGTCGACGCCCTCGGCGCCCGCCGCAGCGACGACGGCACCAGCAGCAACCGCGAGGTCGAACGCACCCTCATGCAGCTCCTGGCCGAACTGGACGGCTTCGAGCCCCGCGGCGACGTGCGCATCATCGCCGCCACCAACCGCGCCGACATCCTCGACCCCGCCCTCCTGCGCCCCGGCCGCTTCGACCGCGTCATCGACGTCCCGCTGCCCACCCACGAGGGCGTGCGCGCCATCCTCGCCCTGCACACGGACTCCGTCCGCCTCGGCGACGACGTGGACCTGGACGACGTGGTGCGCCGCACCGGCCCCATCAGCGGCGCCGACGTCCAGAACCTCTGCACCGAGGCCGGCATGCGCGCCGTGCGCCACGGCCGCAGCGTCGTCCTGCACGAGGACTTCCTCGCCGCCGTGCGCAAGCTCCAGGGCGACGACCTGCCCGGCGCCGTGCGGGGCGCGGTCGGTCTGTACGCGTAGGCGTGGGGTGGCTCCGCCCGCTTCCATGCGCTCGGTTTC
>JANQNI010000239.1 GCA_028289805.1 Thermoplasmatota archaeon
GCTGTCCCCCGCCCGCCGGGAGCGCATCGCGCGGTTGCTGCACGACGACCCCACCGTGCGCGTCGCCGTGCGCGTGGTGGACGCCGAGACGCTGGACGCCGAGCGCGCCCACCGCAGCCTCAACGACGTCGAACTGCTCCGCTTCCGGGAGGTCGCCGCCGAACTGGCCGCCGGCCCCGACGGCGCCCGGTGCGTCGTCGTGGACGCCGCCGACGTGGACGCCGCGCGCTTCGGCCGCCGCGTCCAGGAGGCCGTCCCTGACGTCGCGGTGGTGAGCGAACACCGCGCCGACGACCGACACCCCGAGGTCGCCGCCGCCAGCATCGTCGCCAAGGTAACCCGCGACCGCCTGCTCGCGGAACTGTCGCGGCGCCTGGAGCGACGCCTGGAGATGCCCGTGGGCAGCGGCTACCCCAGCGACCCCAAGACGCGGGCGTTCCTGGCCGCCTACCTGGAGGCCCACGGCGACGTGCCGGAGGGGACCCGGCGCTCCTGGAAGACCGTCGACGACCTGCTGCGCCGCGCCGCGGCGCCCGCCGGGACGACCCTGGACGCCTTCTGAACGCCGCGCCCCGTGGTCGGTGCTGCCTCAAAGGCTAAGCGTCGCCCCCGGACTCGCCGCCCGATGCGCACGCAGGGCCTCGTCGCCGGCCTCTTTCTGTTGACCGTCCTCTCCGGTTGTCTCGACACCGGCTCGGAACCGACCGACGCTGCCGACGGGGTGGGGGACTTCGGCCCCGGGCCCTTCGACGCCCTCGACGCCGCCGGCCTCCCGGTGCCGGTGCCCCTGTGCCACGACCTGCTGGAACATCCCGCCAAGGCGACCGCATACCAGGAGGCGCAGGGCACGCGCTGCGACTTCGAGATGACCCCCGACGAGGGACGCACGGGCAACGAGGTCACCATCGCCGTCAACCCCACCGACCCCCGCAACGTCGTCGGCGGCGCCAAGGACTACTACCCCCTGGACGCCGGCGAGTGCGTCTGGGACGGCGTCTACGTCACCCACGACGGCGCGCGCAGCACCTACGCCGACCGCAGCTTCGACGGCAGCCCGTGGCGCCTGCTCGCCGACCGCGACAGCTTCCAGCCCAACTACGCCAGCCAGTTCTGGTGCACCACCGACCCCGTGGCCTACTTCAACGTCGCCGGCGACCTGTACTACCTCCTGATGGCCTACCAGGCCGACCGCGTCACCGGCTCCAAGACGTGCGAGAACGAGTGCCCCAACGGCGCCCTGAACGACTGGGCCTTCAACCGCGCCACCCAGATCGTGGCGGTCTCCAGCGACGGCGGCGACAGCTTCCACACGTTCACGCCCGTCCTGGAGGGCACCTTCCCCGTCAACTTCCACGACAAGGGCTGGATCGCCGCCAGCCACGACGGCACCATCCACGTCCTGTGGCTCGCCTTCTTCGTCCCCGGCAACCAGTACTGTCGCAGCACCGACGGTGGCCAGACCTTCCTCTGCACCGAGGTCATCGCCACCCAGTTCGTCGAGTCGGGCCAGGGCAGCTTCCTCGACGTGGGCACCGGCGGCGAGGTGTACGCCTCCTGGTACGCCGGCGGCATCCGCCTCAAGAAGAGCCTCGACTACGGCGAGACCTGGGGCGAGATCATCGAGGGTCCCGACACCAACCCGCAATCCATGCCCGGCCTCTCCGAGCGCGACCGCCGCACCGGCTACCCCACCATGGCCACCGACCGCAACCCGGACAGCCCCTTCGCCGACAGCCTCTACTTCGTCTGGAACGACGCCTGCGGCGACGCGCTGTGGAAGCCCCTCGACCAGTGCGCGCCCTCCGGCGCCAACAGCATCTACTTCAGTGCCAGCCACGACAAGGGCGAGACCTTCACCGACCCCGTGCGCATCAGTGCCGTCGAGGCCACCGGCGGCGCCGTCGAGAACTGGAGCATCTTCCCGTCCGTCAGCGTGTCCCCCGGCGGCGTCATCGACGTCTCCTGGATGGACACGGCGGGCGCCCGCATCGTCGACGGCCACGAGACCTTCGAGCAGCACTACACCTACAGCCTCGACGGCGGCGAGACCTGGGCCGAGCCCTACAGCGTGCGCCACGCGGACGACGGCGGCTGGGACCCCGCGCTCTCGTACCACCAGAACGGCATGGTGTTCATCGGCGACTACAACGACATCGACAGCAGCTGGCAAGCCGCCCACCCCGTCTGGCCCGACACCCGCGACGGCCACGCCGACGTCTACACCGCGACGCTGCAACGGCCGATGTTCGCCGAGGGGTGGGACCCCGCCGCCCGCGCCGAGGCCGAGGCAGCCATCGCGGCGAAGCCGCTGTAGCGACGCCCGCGCGGCCGCCGCGGGACGCTCCGGTTCGGCCCGGGGTGCCTACGGGTCCAGGAACGCCGCCACGCACTGCGCCAGCGCGTCGCCCTCGCGGTTCTCCAGGACCGCGTGGTCGCCGTCGTGGCCCAGGCGGCGCAACAGGTTGGCGAGGTAGTGGACGAACTCCTGCGTGGCCGCCTCGCTGTTGTAGAGGGCGACCATGTTGACGGAGTCCAGCAGCACGCGGGCGCCGGGGCCGGCGCGGCGGCAGGCCAGCTCCGTGCGCAGGGCGATGCGCTCCAGCTCCACGGGGCTGCTAACGTAGAAGACGCTGTTCATGAAGCGGGGGCCGCCGATGTCGCGGCCGCTGACGGCGTCGACGACGAGGAGGCGCCCCAGGTCCACGTCCGCCGCGGCCAGCTTGGGCACCAGGTCGCCGTGGGGTCGGTCGAGGGTGACGAGGACGACGGGGCCGTCGGCCTGGGCGTCGCGCACGTGGTGGGCGAGGGCCGCCACGTGGTCCTGGACCGGGAGCCGCACGAGGCGCTGGCGGCCCCCGGATGCGGCGGGCGCGTCGCGGCGCAGGGCGCGCTGTCGGTGCTCGTCGAGGAGGCGGCGCAGGCTGGCGCGCTCCAGCGCCTCGTGGACGCGTCGGGCGTCGTCGCCCCCGCTCCACGCCATGGCGCCCAGGGCCTCGGCGGCGGCCACGTCGCGGGCGTGGACGCGCGCGAGGACGGGCCGTGCCAGGCGCGCGGCGCGCGCCACGGACTCCAGGTCGGCGTCCAGCAGGACGACGGCGTCGACGCCGTCGAGGGCCGCCGCGTCGTCGGGCGAGGGCAGGGCGGGCACGCAGCGCACCCGCAGTCCGCTCATCTCGGGGGCATCGTCGCCGACGACGAGGACG
>JANQNI010000242.1 GCA_028289805.1 Thermoplasmatota archaeon
GGTCCTCGTAGTGGAAGCGCAGCACCCGGTCGCCCAGGTCCGCCGTGTTCTGGTCCGCCAGTTCCTGGTAGGCGCGCCACATGCCGAAGGCGCCCTCCAGGTCGCCGACGCGGAAGCCCGTGATGGCCGGGTGGCGCGACGCGCGCAGGCCGTAGGTGGGTGCGTAGCGCGCGTAGCGCTCCTTGCACGCCGCCCACGTCTTGCGAAACCGCACGCGCAGGCTCTGTGCCACGTCGACGCCGTGCCGGTCCACCACCAGCACGCGCGCCTCGGGGAACATCTGGAGCCAGAGGGGCAGCGTCACCGTGTTGCGGGGGTCCTTCCACCCCCACGGGCCCTCCTGGACCGCCGCGCGCCGCCCGCCGAAGTACTGCCGGGCGCGGCGCCCGTCGATGCTGCGGCGCCAGTAGTCCAGCACCACCGCCCGACCCTCCTCGTGCGCCAGCAGGTAGCGCATCGCCGAGGGGTCGTCCCACGTCGCGCCCCCGTTGCGCATCGCCCACTCGTTGAGGCGCAGGAAGAACACCGCCTCGTGGTTCGACTCCAGCTCCCGCCCCACGAACAGACCGGCGTCGTCGAGCAACCGGGTGACCAGGCTGGTGCCCGACCGGTGCATGCCGGCAAGAATCAGGGGGGGACGCATCGGGGCGCCGAGGCGGGGGTCCCTTATCGGGTCTTCGCGTCGGCTGCGGTCGCAGCCGCCGTCGCGTCCGGGCGCCGGGCGGACGCCTCGTCCGCGGGCTGCCAGAAGGAGTAGAGGTCGTTGAAGGCGGAGAAGTCCCCCGCCCGCACCGCGTCCCGGCGGCGCCGCAGCACGCCCGCGATGTGGAAGAACGCCCGCACGTGCATCGCCGTGTGGCTGGGCGCCAGGTACGAATAGAAGACCAGGTAGCCCACGTGGCTGTACCACGTCAGCAACCGCCCCCACCACCCCGGCCGGTGCAGGTGGTGGACGATGACGTGGCGGTGCACCATGCGCATGCGGAAGACGTCCAGCGGCAGCATCCGTCCCTCCTCGTTCATGTGGTGGTGCAGCCGCGCCTCCGGCACCACCAGGTACGGCCGCTCCGTGGCCTGCAGCACGCGCGTGCTCATCTCCAGGTCCTCCGCGTACGAGTACCGCTCCATCCGGTCGTTGAAGCGGTGGTCCTCGAACACCTCCGACCGGTACGTCATGTTGCATCCGTAGAGCCAGTTTGTCTCCTGCGCCGGCGGCGGGCGGCGGGGGTAGTGCAACCGCAGCGGGAACAGGAGGCGCGCGCGCGACCGGGTGGCGCGGGTGATCAGCAGCGGCGCCGTCAGGGCGTCCTTGACGACCCCCCCGCTGGGGAAGTCCGTCACCCATCCCATGGCGCCCACGGCGTCCGGACGCGCCGCCAGGGCGTCCCGGACGCGCTCCAGGTAATCCGGCTCTAGAACGATGTCCGAGTCCAGGAACGTCACCAGGCCCGGCAGCAGGTGGGGGATGGCCAGGTTGCGGCTGCGCGTCAGGCTCGGCCGCGTCCGGTTGCGCTCGTACCGGTGCTCGATGGGGTAGCCGTCCAGCAGCCGCTCGACGGAGTCGTCGGGCGTGTCGTCGCACACCACCACGCGGTCCGGGCGCCGCGTCTGGGATTCCAGGCAGGACAGCAGGCGCCGCACGTCGTCGGCGCGTCCGAACGTGGCGAGGACGACGGTGTGCATGCCCGGCTCCACGGAGAACCCATTGGGGGGCCCATATCTATGTGTCTGGACGCCCCGCCCAGCGCGCGGCCGCGCCGCCCCCGCACGGTCGTGGGCCGTGCAACCGCCGACGGTCCGGCCCAAGCCGACGCCCCATACTTTCAGAATCGGTTCATCATCAACGTTCTGTTGGCGGCCTGCAAGCTTTTCTCGCGCCAATCCATTCTGTCGTCCTTTATCTTGCTGCGGTGTTGCTTGGCCATGGACGAGGGTCCGCCCCGTCTCGGCTTCTACGCCCTTTGCGCGGCCACCCTCGCGGCGGTCGCCGTGTTCCTGGCGTGGCTGCGCGGCGCGTGGTTCGGACCAACGGCGACGCTGTGGTTCTCGGACCTGACCCAGTTCGCCGCACCCACCCTGGCCGCGTGGCTCTGCTGGCGACGGGGGCGCACCCTGCCGGGGCACATGGGGACGACGTGGACCCTGCTGGCGGTGGCGGTCTCCTTCTGGGCCATCGCCCAGGGCATCTGGTCCTACTACGAACTGGTCCTCGGCCGGCTCAACCCCGTGGCGACCCTCGCGGAGGTCTGGTTCCTCCTCTTCCCCCTCGCCGCCGGCGCCGCCCTCATCCACCTCTCCTGCCACGGAATGAGCTGGCGCAACCGCGTCCGCATCCTCCTCGACGGCGCCATCACCGCGTCCCTGCTGCTGCTTGCCGGGTGGGCCTTCTTCCTCGAGGACGCGTGGGCGCAGACCTCCACCGACCTGGCGGAGCGCGTCCTCCTGCTGTGGTACCCCGTGGCGGACATCTTCATCGTGACCCTCGTCATGATCTCCTGGATCCGCATCCCCCGCAAGGGCTGGCTCACCATGGGGCTGCTGACCTCCGGACTCGTCACCCTCAGCATCGCCGACACCGCCTTCCTCTACCTGAACTACACCGGCGCCTACGCCACCGGACAACCCGTCGACGCCGGATGGTTCCTGGGCTTCCTGCTCGTCGGGCTCGCCGCCGCCTCCCCGCGGCGCATCCGCGACTTCGTCGAACTGCGCCCCTCGAACCTCTTCCTCGACACCCTCCCCGTCGTCTCCGTCCTCGCCACCGTCGGCATCGCCTCCTACGTCCTCTGGCTGCGCGGCTCCTTCTCCGCCGTCTACTTCTGGATGGCCGCCGTCTACGCCACCCTCCTCGTGGCCCGGCAGACCATGACCGTCGTCGAGAACCGCGCCCTCTGGCTCCAGGCCGAGAAGAACCTCGCCGCGCTGGGCGAGCAACAACGCATCCGGTCCCAGATGCTCAACACCCTCACCCACGACCTGCTGAGCCCCCTCAGCGCCGTCCGCGTCCAGTTGAAGCTGTTCGCCGTCCAGGACCAGGGCCTCAGCGAGCGGCACCAGAAGGCCCTCCACGTCGTGAAGCGCAACGTGGAGCACGTCGTCCGCCTCGGCAACGACTTCAAGGACGTGGCGAACCTGGACTCCGGACGCCTGCCCGTGGTGCCGGAGCCGGTGGACGTGGCGCAACTGACCCGGGACGCCGTCGACTCCTTCTCGGCCACCGCCTCCGAGAAGGACGTCGAACTGCGCCTCGACGGCTCCCGCAACGCCCCCGCCACCGCCGACCCCGGACGCATCACCCAGGTCCTCTACAACTTCCTCTCCAACGCACTCAAGTTCACGCCCCCCGGCGGCGCCGTCACCGTGACCGTCACGCACGGGAGCCTCACCCGCCTCGAGGTGTCCGACACCGGCCGCGGCCTCGACTCCCACGAGACCCTGCGTCTGTTTCGCCCCTTCAGCCAGGTGCACGACCGCAACGAGGTCGACGAGCGGGGCACGGGCCTCGGCCTCTTCATCTCCAAGGGCATCGTGGAGAGCCACGGCGGTCGCATCGGCGTGCGGTCCGACGGACGCGGAACGGGGTCGACGTTCTGGTTCACGCTGCCCGACGTGTGCTGGATCGGCCGCACCGGACGCGCGACGCCCGCGCCCGCGCCGCAGGCCGCCACCGCCGACCGGGACGGGGCCGCGTAGGGCCGCAAGGCGGCCCCATCGAGGCAGGGGCCCAGCGCATCCCGCCCCCATGGCTCTTTGAAGACCGCGGCGATGCGTCCGAGAACAGATCACTTCCCCGGGGCCCCACCATGCCGGACCACAACGACCCGCAACCCAAACTCCTCTCCGGAGGCAACCCGCAGATCCCGAAGGGCGACGGCGACGCGCCCGTCCAAGCCTACATCCAAGCCATGCCGGGGTGGAAGCACGACGTCGGACGCCAACTCGACGCCCTCATCGAACGGACCGTCCCCGACGTCAAGAAAGCCGTGCGCTGGAACTCCCCCTTCTACGGCGTCGAGGGCCAGGGCTGGTTTCTGAGCTACCACTGCTTCACGAACTACGTCAAACTGACGTTCCTCCGCGGCGCCGCCCTAGACCCGATGCCCCCCGTCGAGTCCAAGGACCCGAACACGCGGTACGTCCACATCCACGAAGGCGAGGAGGTCGGCGGCGACGCGTTGACGCAATGGATTCGGCAGGCGGCGGACCTGCCTGGGGATCCGTTGTTCTGAGGGGGGTGCAACGGATGTCTGCCGTGCCATCGGCCGTTTTCCTGGTTGCAAGGCGCCTTTCTGGGTCTTCCGTCTGCTCCCCCGGTACAGTGAGCCCACTTGGCCATGGGGTTTGACCTAATTCTGCCGCCACTGCCTCGTGTGGTGACGTTATGTCGGGGGCGAGCTGATGGGGGGCGAATCCATAGTGGTAGGCATTCTCGCTCGGTTCTCCTGCCTGTAATTGCCCTCTATTACCCCCAGCCTTCTTATCCCGCCGCCGTTCAAGGGTGCCCCATGCGCGAGACCATCCGGGTGCTCTATCAGCACCCTCGCGAAGCCAAGGCGCCCCGCTCGCAGCGCGGCCCTATCTTCCGTTGGTCTCCTCGATACCGACCCACGGACGAGGAGACCCGTGCCATCGCGGCGCTGCGGGATTAGGCACGGACGGTCTCGACCCACTGGCGCAGGGTCTTGCTGCGTGGCGCATCGAGCATGGTTCGCCCCGCGTCGTCTGCAAGCTCCATGAGCATTCTCCTGGCCGCCGCCCGATGCAGGTTGCGAAGTTGCCCTGGCCCCAAGTCCCAATCTCCTGCACGAATCTCCGCCTCGGCGTCGTCGCCGACACGGAGCTTGCGGTAGCCGACTTCGTAGGCGATCTGGACCATCCGGGCGTGTCGGTGCAGTTGCAGCAGGTACTTGCTCGTCACGAAGAACAACTTCGTGTCTCGATGTAGTCGCTGGTGGCCGCGTCCGCGTAGATCGTAGTGGGGCCACCGGATGCCGCATGCGAGAAGGTAGTTGCGGGTAAAGTGGATGCTGGAGCGGTGGTTGGCGTTGGGAAACGGGTGGGCGAGGATCAGGTCGCTGACGATGCGGCTGGCCACGTCGGCGTGCGAGCCGGACCAGTCGAGGCTCTGGATTTTCCGGTGCAGGAGGGGCACGTCGAGCTTCTTGTACCACCGGAACGCCGCCTTGCCCTTGGCCTTGCGCATGATGGACCGGAACAACTCCACGGCCATCCGTACCGCCTCCCAATCGACGCTGTGCTGGTGCGGGATGCCTGCCCGCACGTCGTGGTCCACCTTGCGCCGCGCCGCGACGAACACCACGCGCTCGCCGGATGGAACTGCGTCGGCGTAGACGTACGTGTCCATGCCGTCGTGTTCCAACTCCTCCGCGTGCTGGATGGCCTCACCCTCGTCCCGGAACAGGCCGCGCAGCGTGTAGCGAGCGTTGCGGTACTCGGGATGGAGGTCCAGGACGGTCAACGGTGGGCTGAAATCCGTGAAGCGGATAGGCTCTGCGAACCTGCCTGATGTTCCGCGACTCCGCGCGGGGAATCGGATTTCGGAGGCCCCAAAAGGGGGTTCCGAACCAGAAGTGAAGTGGGCCCGCCCAGATTTGAACTGGAGTCTATACCACCCCAAGGTACAAGGATACCAAGCTACCCTACGGGCCCTTCTGGCGCGGCCGGGGGCGCGGGGGGACAAGGGCCGCCGACCCGCCTCCACTATTTGGCTCCTCCGACGTGAACG
>JANQNI010000244.1 GCA_028289805.1 Thermoplasmatota archaeon
GACGCAGACGAGCGGAGCGCGGCCGTACCCGCCCAGGACGGGGGGGTTGACGTAGACGACGCAGCTGGTGGGCTGGCCCCGGGCGCACTCCAGGCCGAAGTAGTAGTTGCAGTACGAGGAGTCGCAGGCGACGTCCACGACGCCGCCGCACGGGGCGGCGCTGGCGGTGGGGACGGCGACGCCGAGGGCGAGGGCGCTGGAGACGAGCAGGCCTGCGAGCAGAAGTGCGGAACGCATGGGACCCCATCCGCGTCGGGGATTTCAACGTGTGCTCTACTCGTCCCTAGGGGGCGCGGGAGGGGGAGGAGGGAGAGGCCAGGCCCGCTTACGGGTTCAGCGGGTCGAACACCCGCGTCACGGGGTCGCATTCCGTCCCGACGACGACGCGGTTGGCGTCCTCGAAGAACACCTTCTGCTCGGTCTCGAAGTAGTCGACGATGGCGTCGATCTTCACTTCGCCGGGGGCTGCGGCGCCGGTGACGTGGGCCTCGAAGAGGCCGGGCGTGTAGGTGGGCACGGCGGCGACGTCGCGGAGGGTGACGACGTTGCGGCCCGCCTCCAGGGCGATGCTGCTGCCCTCCAGGACGTCACCGTCGCCGTCGCGCACGTCGAGGCGGAGGCCCTCGAGCGTGTTCTGGAGTTGGGCGAAGGCGGTGTTGGGGTCCCAGTCGACGACGACCTCGATGCTGCGGGCGGCGCAGGGCAGGCCGACCTCGAAGGGGAGCATCTCGTCGACGTTGTCCTCGGCGACGGGGACGCTGCCCTCGCCGACGTCCACGGTGCCGGTGGTGCGGTAGACGTCGCCGGGGATGACGAGGGGGAGGGTGTAGGCGAGGCCGCCGGGCAGTTCGGCGGCGAAGGGACGCAGGGTACCCATCTCGGCCTCCACGTCGCGGTAGACGATCATGCTCATGCCGCCGCCGGGGGCCATGGCGCTGTTGCTGACGTGGCGGTCGACGTGGGTGTGCATCATCCAGAGGCCGGGGTTCTCGCCGAAGATGAGCACGTCGTAGCGTTCGGCGGGGCCGATGGAGAGGGTGTCGACCCAGAAGCGGGCGTCGGGGTGGAGGGGGTTGCCATCGCGGTGGGTGACGAGCATGTCGTGGCCGTGGGTGTGGATGGTCTCCAGGCTCTCGCCCATGTTGAAGAGACGCAACCGGACCGTGTCGCCCTCGTCGAGCCGCACGACGCTGGCGTCGTCCTGGGTGCTGAAGGGGAGGCTCCGGCCGTTGAGCATCCAGGTGTCGGGGCTCACGTCGACGGGGGGGTTCTGGCAGTTCTGGACGCCGCTGGCGCCGCACTCGCCCTCCTTGTGGCGGTGGTCCTTGTGGGGGTCGGCGAGGCGTTCGGGGGTGACCTGGACGAGGTCGCGGCTGAGGGTGGAGTAGACCATGATGTACTCCTCGTCCACCTCGGGCTCGTAGGTCGTGTCCTGGGGCTCGACGATGAAGACGCCGTAGAGGCCCTGCATGACGTGGAAGTGGGTGTCGACGTGGCAGTGGTACCAGAGGCTGCCGGCGCGCTTGGCGATGAACTCGTAGGTGAAGCTCTCGCCGGGCTGGACGCTGTCCTGGTTGACGCCGGGGGCGCCGTCGTGCTTCCACGGCGTGTACTGGCCGTGCCAGTGGATGGTGTGGGCGTGGAAGTGGTTGTGGCTGAAGTCGACGATGACGCGGTCGCCCTGCTGGACGCGGATGGTGGGGCCGGGGACGCTGCACGTGCCGTCGAACTGCTCGAAGCCGTTGCCGGGGGCGCCGTCGGTGTCGACGCCGGGCCAGTACTCGATGGCGTTGGCCGAGTAGGTGTCGCTGGGGTCGGCGGGTTCGAAGCAGAAGGCCCAGAGGTTGGCGACGAAGCCGGGGTAGACCTGGTGGTTGACCCAGTCGACGACGGTGGACTTGAGGTGGACGGTGTTGCCGGTCTCGGTGTAGTCGGCGCCGGGCCAGAAGTCGAAGTCGTCTTCGCCTGCGCCACCGAGGCAGCCGGAGAGGCCGATGGTTGCCAGGGCGAGCGTCGTCAGAAGGGTGCTGCGTCGCATGGGGGGTCCTCGAAT
>JANQNI010000255.1 GCA_028289805.1 Thermoplasmatota archaeon
GTAGAACAGGGGCACGACGGCGACGGTGCTGAGCCACATGACCGCGACGGCGGCGGCGGTGGCCAGCAGCGTGCGGCGCACCAGGAGGTCGGTCTGGAGGCTGAAGATGAGGAAGGCGGCCATGGTGGTCACCGTGGTGAGGGTGATGGCCTTGCCGACGAAGCGGTAGACGCGCTCTCGGTCGCCGCTTTGCTCCATGTTCCAGATGAGGTGGATGGCGTCGTCGCTGCCGATGGCCATGATGAACACGATCGGCAGCATGAGGCCGACGGAGAGGCCGACGCCCATGAGCGGCAGGACGCCGAGCCACCAGAGGCTCGTGACGCCCATGACGACGGCCGTGCAGGCGGTGGCGCGCAGGTTGCGCGTCAGGAGGGCAATCATCAGGACGACGAGGCCGAAGGCGAGGGCGGCCACGTAGTGGACCCACGGCAGTTGCTCCTCGATGAAGAGGTGGCTGAAGGCGTTGTTTCCGAAGGGGTGGGCGCGGGGCCCCTCGTAGGCGGGGTCCCGCTGGTCGGTGCCGTAGACCTCCCGCTGCGTCTCCAGGATGACCGAGAACGTGGCGTCCCAGATGCGCTCCACCTCGGCGTAGCTCAGGTCCTGCCGGGTGTCGTAGGTGACGGTGCCCAGGTCGTAGGCGCCGGGCTGGAGCAGGATGGTCATGAAGTGGGCAAACGGACTGGCGAAGATGTCGTCGAGGGTCGCCTCGATCTCCTCCCGCGTCTGGGGGTACTCCACGTCCGCCAGTTGCGCGTTGCCGCTGTTGGCGAGGACGAACTGGTTCAGCAGCGCGTCGGGGGTGCCCTGCTCGACGGCCTTCCAGGCGCGCACGATGCGCGTCAGGCTCGTCACGGAGAAGCCCTGGATGTCCGGGTGCTCCTCCAGCCGCGGTTCGAGGGTGTCGAGGAAGCGGTGGGCTGTGGGGTCGGTGAGGTCGCCCTCGACGACGAGGAAGTTGCTCTGGGTGTCCAGTTCACCGCCGAAGAACAACTCGCTGATGGCCTGGGCATCGTCGCGCACCCGGTCGCCCTCGGGGTAGTTCAGTTCGGGGTTCCCGAACGGCTCCGGCTCCAGCTTGCTGGCGGCGGCCAGGGCGGTGCCGCTGACCAGGACGAGGGCGACGACGGCGACGGCGCGGTGCCGGGCGACGGCGCGGGCGAGGCGCAGGAACGCCTCGCTGCCCTCGTGCTCGCGGCCGAGGGGGTGGGCGCGGCGGGTGAGGCTCAGCAGGGCGGGGACGAAGGTGAGAGTGAACAGGAACGTCACCGTCAACGCGATGGCCGACACCACGCCCAGCTGCGCCATGAGGATGCTCGGCGAGAACACCATCAGCAGCAGTCCGGCGGAGGTGGTGACGGTGGCGATGAGCATGGCGACGCCCGCGCGCTTGCCGGCCTGCAGGAACGCCGCCTCGTCCGTCTCGTCGTCGCTGCGGTGCGCGAGGTACTCCGACACCATGTGGATGCCGTAGTCGATGCCGACGCCCAGGATCAGCGGCACGATGGTCATGTTCAGCGCCGAGAAGGGGATCTCCAGCCACCCCATGGTGCCGGCGGTCCAGACGAAGGCGACGAGCAGGTTGGCGGCGCTCACCATCAGCACGCGCACGTCGCGGAAGGCGGCGTAGAGGACGACGACGATGGCCCAGATGACGAACGGCGCGAGCTTGTTGATGTCGTCGCGCGTGACGTCGCTGGCGTGGGCGTCGAGGGTGGAGACGCCGCGCACCGCGAGTCCGTGCTCGGCGTCGAAGGCGTTCCAGCGCAGCGCGCACGGCGTCTCGGCAAGCTCGTCGTCGCAGGCGGCCACCGCCGCCTCGTAGGCGTCCACGAGGTCGTACACGGCGCGCCCCAGCTCGACGCGGGAGACGGCGCCGTCGCCGGTGTCAAAAAACAGCAGCGTCCGCCCGGCGACGTGCTGGGGGCTGACGACGTCGTCGATGCTCTCGTCGGCGGCGTTGGCCCCCTGCCACGCCGCCTCGTACTGGGCCGCGCCGACGGGGTCCGTTCCCGGCATGGAGAACGCCTCCGGGCGCGGCGGGCTGGGGTTGGTGGGGTCCGCCTCCCCCGCAAGCAGCACGTCGAGGGTCCCCTGGGGGTCGTCGTTGGCGAAGCCGCTGTTGGTGTAGTTGATGACCTTCACGATGGTGGAGAGGTCGATGGCGTACTCCACGAACGGCGCCTCCGCCTTGGCGAAGCGCCAGAACTCGTCCATGGCGCGCACGTAGGTCTCGTCGCGCACGTCCGCGCAGCCGCGGTCGCCCTCCTGCGCCGGGCCGCCGCCGAACTTGTGCGGCAACCGCGGCTGGAGGGCCTCGCACTTCTGCTCGTCGATGGCGTAGTAGACGTAGACGAAGTCGTAGAAGCCCCGGAATTCCGTGCTGGCGTTCTGCGCCGCCCGCGTGGTGGGGTCGTCGCGGGGGAGGATCTTCAGCAGGTCGCTGTCCGTCTGCAACTGCGCCATGCCCGCGCCGACGGCGAGGCTCAGCACCGCGATGACGGCGACCGTGGTGCGGGCGCGCGCGGCGCTCAGCAGGGCGACGCGACCCAGCGCGCGGCCCAGGG
>JANQNI010000307.1 GCA_028289805.1 Thermoplasmatota archaeon
ACGCGGGGCGGTCGCGTCGCGTGGCCCAACGCCTGCTCTCCAACGCATCGTCGATGGCGGGACGCGTCAAGACCACGGACTCCGAGTCCGGCTTCCGCGCCTTCTCGGCCGACCTGCTGGAACGGATGGAGGTGCGGGAGGCGGGCTACGGTGTGGAGTGGTCCATGCTCCAGGACGCGGGGCGGCTCGGCGCCCGCATCGCGGAGGTGCCCGTCGACGTCTCGTACGAGGTCCGACGCCAGCACAACCCCCTGGCGCACCTGTGGTCGCTGGTGACCACGATCGTGCGCTTCGTCCAGCGGGAGCGCCCCCTGATGTTCCTGGGACTTCCAGGTGCCCTGTCGCTGGGCCTCGGCGTCCTGCTGGGGTACCAGACCGCATCCAACTACTACTACGGCGACGGCGCGTTCTGGCCCGGCAAGGCGATGCTGTCCCTGCTGTTCTCGCTGCTGGGAACCATCCTACTGGTCGCCGGCCTCGTCCTGGACGCCGTGGCGCGGCTTCTGCGCGACCGACCCGCGCGCGCCTCCGCGACGGCCCGCGGTGCTGCGGGAGGCGTTGCCCGCAGCGAGGCGCTCGGCGGCCAGCGCGCCGCCCACGACGAGGTCGTACCCCAAGACCGTTGAGCGCCACGCAACGTAGGCAGCGCCCGCCTCGACCCCCAGCGCCGGCAGCACCAGCACGGCGTAGGCGTCGACGGTGCCCACGCCGGAGGGCAGCAGGGGCAGGGCCTGCAGTAGCGTGACGCCCAGGACCAGCATCGCCGCATCCGCCACGCCCACGGGGACCCCCAGGACGCGCGCCGAGGCCAGGAATCCCAGGACGGCCAGGGACCACGCCAGGGCGGTGAGGGCGGCGGCCCCGACGACGACGGGCCGGGGCAGGTCGGAGAGGGCGGCGAGGCCGTCGCGCAACGGGCGCAGCCAGCGGGGTCCGGACGTGCCCGGCGTGCCGGGGTCGACCTCCTGCCCGCGCAGGAACCGCGACGACGCCCACACGGCCACCGCCAGCAGGCCGAGGCCCACCACAGCGACCGGGAGGGCGACGGGAGTCCGCTCGACCCCGACGGCCTGCACGGTCCCTGCCACCACCAGGAGGCCCGCCGCCGCCAGGACCAGGAGGTCGAAGAGCCGCTCCGCGACGAGCAGCGTCGTCAGGTTGGAGGCGGGGAGGGTCCGCCGCAGCATCAGCGCCTTGAGGGCCTCGCCCCCGAGCCGCGCGGGGGTGGCGGCGGCGCCGAAGACGCCGACGGTCAGCGTCACCCAGCCTCGGCGCCAGGAGAGGGCTCCGCGGGAGAGGAGGGCCATGCGGGCACCCACGACGGCGTGCCCCGCCACGTGGGCCAGGAGGGCGACGGCGACGGCGAGGGGGACGGAGGGACTCCAGGGCACCGCCTCCAGACGACCGCTGCGGACGAACCAGGCCAACACGGCGGCGGTCCCGGCGGCGGCCGCGGCAGCCCCCAGGACGAGGGGGGAGCGCCGGGGCCGGCCGCCGGGCCGCGCCATGGCCTACACTCCGAACTTGCCTGCCAGCCGGCTGCCCTCGGGCCACCCCGCCGAGGTGGACTGGTCCTCCTCGCCGGGCCGGATGGCACCGGTGGGACAGGCGTCGAAGCAGGCGCCGTCGGCGATGCAGAGGTCGCGGTCGACGCGGGCCATGTCGGTGACGATGGCGGCGTCGGTGGGGCAGGCGCTCTCGCAGCCGTTGCAGACGATGCAGTCGGCGGCCAGCACCCACGCCTTCTCGACCTCGGGGGTGTTCTTGGCCTGCTCCAGGATGGCGGCCTTGTCGAGTCCGCCCTCCTTGGGGGCGCCTCCGGCGTCGGCGGCGGCCTCGGGGGCCTCCTCGACGACCTCGACGGCCTTGACCTCCAGCTCGACGCCCTCGTTGGCGACGGTGCGGCGGAAGGCGTCGATGAGTTGCAGGACCTCTGGGTACTCGGGCGCGACGGCCTTGCCCTCGTCCTCGCCGGGGTCGGCCACGTCGAGGGCGGTCTTGAGGGTCCAGGGGTCGACGATCTTGCCCTGGGCGAACGCCTTGGCGAGCACGACCTTGCCGCGCGGCGTCTGGGTCATGGGCAGGTCGCCGGGGTTGGGGATGGCCTGGAGGCTCGGCAGGTCGGCGCCCCAGACGAGGTCCGTGAACAGGGCCATGCTGTCGCCGCGGGCCAGGTCGCCGGCCACGTCTGCGGCCTGGACGCCGAGGGTCTTGTGGCGGCGGTGGCGCACGCCCGTGCCGGTGTAGCGCAGCACGGGGCCGCCGGCCCAGAGCTGGAAGCCGAGGCTGGGGGCGGGCACGGGGCCCTGGATGGTGGCCTTGTGGACGAACTCGGGCACGGGGGCCGGCAGGGGGAAGACCATGCCGGGGTTGAACAGGTTGCGGGGGTCGCCCTGGTTTTTGAACGCCTTGAGCTTCTTGTAGCGGGTGGCGCCGAAGACCTTCTTGGCGTGGAACTGGAGCCAGACGCCGCAGTGGTACGGCTTGCCGCCCATCTTGTTGGCCAGGTGCAGGAACCACTCGCTGGTGCCCCAGCCGGCGCCGTAGTTGGGCCGGCGCTCGTCGTCGAGGGCGTAGAGGAAGAAGTAGACGCGGCCGTCGTCGGTGACGTGGCCCTCGGCGGCGAACTCCTTGACCTGGATCTTGTTGCGCACGGCGATGAGGTAGTCGGCGACGCGCTCCACGGGGACGAACACCTCGCCGGCGATGAGGCTGGGGCCGAGGCGCTTGGACCTGATGGGGTAGAACCGCTCGTCCCACTCCGTGGCGGCGACCTTGTCGTCGAGGACCTCGCCGCCGAGGCGCTCGACCATGCGGCCGAAGGCTTCCTCGTGGGCGTTCCAGTCCTTCTCGCCGAAGCAGAAGACGACGCCGTACTTGCCGGCGAAGGGGTTCTTGCGCACGCCGGTGGCCTCGGCGCGCATGGCGTAGAAGTGCTGGTTGCGGAAGGTGACGTGCTTGAGGGGGAAGCGGGCGGTTGCCTCCGCCAGCAGCGCCTGCAGGTCGCGGTCGCGCTTGAGGGCGACGACGACGGGCTTGTCGGGGGTGGCCTCCACGACGCGCAGCGTGATGCGGGTCAGGATGCCGGTGCTGCCGCCCAGGCCGACGTGGAAGTCCAGTTCGTCCTTGTCGCGGGCGTGGAAGACGTGGCCGTCCGTGCCGACGCCCTCGGCGGCGGTGACCCACTTGCCGACGTTGCCGGCGCGGGTGCTGTGGACGCCGTGGCCGTCCATGGCGACGAAGCCGCCGATGGTGGAGGCGAGGGCGGAGGTGGGGTACGTGGGCAGCTCCAGGCCGACCTCCAGCAGCCGGTCCTGGAGGTCCTTGACGACGACGCCGGCGTCGAGGGTGACCGTCATGCGCTCCTCGTCGATGGCGACGTGCTTGCGCAGGCGAC
>JANQNI010000331.1 GCA_028289805.1 Thermoplasmatota archaeon
ACGAAGGTGCCGATGCGCAGCAGCCGCTCGGGGTCCTGCTCCAGGAGGCGCAGGTCGTCGGCGCAGTGGCGGGCCACGTCGTGGGCCAGGTGCGTGACCATGCGTTCCTGGAACGCCAGGCTCTCGTCGTTGTCCCACCAGGCGTACTCCGCCTCCAGGTGGTGGAACTCGGTCAGGTGCTTGTTGGTGCGGCTCTTCTCGGCGCGGAACGAGTTGGTGATGCTGTAGACGCGGGGCAGGCCGAAGATGCAGCCCTCCAGGTACATCTGCGCCGACTGGCTCAGGTACGCGGTCTGGCCGAAGTAGTCGAACTCGAAGAGCGTGGAGCCGCCCTCGCAGGCGTTGGTGGTGATGACGCTGGGGTCCACCTCGACGAAGTCCTCTGCGGCAAAGAACTCCCGCACGGCGTGCAGGAGGCGGCTCTTGACGCGCAGGATGGCCGAGAGCTGGGTGGAGCGCAGCCACAGGTGGCGGTTGTCCAGTTCGAACTCGGTGCCCTGCTCGCCGCGCAGGGGGAAGTCGTCGGCGCGCTGGTGGCGCACGAAGCGGGAGACCTTGACCTCGTAGCCGCCGGGGGCGCGCTCGTCGGCGACGACCTCGCCCTCCAGCAGGGAGACGCTGCTCTCGATCAGCGCGTCCTTGGCCTGCTCCAGGCTGCCGTCGTCGGCGATGCCCGCCTTGACGGTGCACTGGACGGTCGCGGTGCCGTCGCGCAGGGTGACGAAGGCGATCTTGCCGCCGCTGCGCTGCCGGTGGACCCAGCCGCGCAGCCGGACCGTCTCTCCCGTGTGCTTGCCCGCCAGCACGTCGTCGATGCGGTGCCAGGGGCCGTCGCCGAGGGCCATCGGCGGGCCGAGTCGCGGGCCCGTCTAAAGGGCACCCATCACGCGGAGGGGGTCGAGGCGCCGCGCGGGGGGCCGGGGGTGGTCGCGGAAGCGGTCGTCCGAGACGACCCAGGCGTCGAGGCGTGCGGCCTCCTCCAGCAGCACGTCGTCGGCGCGGTGCCCCTTGGGGACCTGCACCCAGCCGTCGACGGCCTCCAGCAGCGCCTCCAGTTCCTCCCGCTCGGCCGGCGTGAGGCGGTGGCGCAGGCTGGCGTCCACGACGACGAGCACCGCCCACCCGGCGACGTCCAGGTCGTCGGCGAGGCGGACCAGGGCGCCGAAGCCGCCGTCGCGCAGTCCGGCGCGGTGGGCGACGTTGCTGCCGTCGACGACGATGGGTTCGCGGGGGTGCTCGGGGGCGGGGACGGGCACGGGGGCCGGGAGGCGGCGGGGGTCTTGGATGGAACGGAACCCCCGAGCAACCGTCAAGCTCCGACCGCGGTGTCCGTGCACCATGCGACGCCTGCTGGTGCTCGTGACGACGCTCGCCCTGCTCACCGCCGTGCCCGCCGGGGCGTCCGCGCCGGAGTCGGCGTGCGTGCCCACCAACGGGGGCGACCTGGACCACCACTCGGAGGCGTGCGTGGACGCCGGCGAGCGCGGGTGCCGGACCTGGCACATGGACCGGCACGGCCAGGTCACCTGCTACGTCCCGGTGTAGGCCCGCGTGGCCAGGGCCGCTGGGCCCCTCCTCCCCCTCCGCGCCCCTGAAGTCGGCGTCCGCCGAGGCTTGGGCGTGACCGAAGCGACCGCGAAGGCCGCAGCGCAGGCCGGAGCCGCGGAGTCCGGACGGGGCCTCCTGAGCGTCCCCGGCGCCGACGTGTGGCTCGCCGCCGCCGTCCACGACCTCCAGGACCCCCTCAAGACGGCGCACACGTACCTGAAGGGCATCGAGGACCGCTTCATGGAGATGCTGCCGCTGGTGGCGCGCAAGAACGTCACAGCGGCGCTGCAGGCCATCCAGCAGTCCCAGGAGTTGGTGGCGCAGACCCTCGCGTGCGCCAGCGCCGAGGACATCGACCCGCACCCGATCCCCCTCGCGGACGTGATGCAGGAGGTCCAGGCCGCCCTCGCCACGCGCATCGAGGGGGGTGCTGCGACGCTGGAGGTGCGCAGCCTGCCGACCATCCACGCCGACCCCGGCGGGGTGCGGCGCGTGCTGCAGAACCTCGTGGGCAACAGCGCCCGCCACGCCGGCGGGCCGGTCCAGGTGACGTTGAGCGCGAGCCGGGAGCGCAGCGGGTGGTGGGTCGTGGTCGCCGACGACGGGCCCGGCATCCCGGAGGAGAAGCGGGCGGACCTGTGGCACGTCGACGGGCTCCGGACGGACGCGGGCGGCGTCGGGTTGGCGCTGTGCCACCGCATCGTCGAGGCCCACGGCGGCCGCATCGAGTGCGACTGCCCGGAGGGGGGCGGGACAGTCATGCGGGTGTTCTGGCCCGACAAGCCGGGGCGCAGGAGCGCGGCGGGGCGGCGCAAGGCCGACTGACGTGGTTTCACCCAGCCCCCCGAGCCCTCAAGGACTCCGCACGCACTCCTCCCCCCGTTGAGCCGCTTCGCCGTCGTCGCCTGCACCCCCTGCAAGCAGGCATGGACCGTGGACCTGCGCCACCGCACCGCGTCCTGCCCCCGCTGCGCGCGGTCCGTCGAGTTGGACCGCCGCACCCGGTTGTG
>JANQNI010000333.1 GCA_028289805.1 Thermoplasmatota archaeon
ACCGCTCGAAGGCGCGTTCCAGGGCGTCGGCGTCCATGCCGACGCCGTCGTCCTCGACGCGCAGGACCGCCTCGGGGCCCTCCACGTCCGCCTGGACGACGATGCGGCCACCGCCGGGCGTGAACCGGACGGCGTTTTGCAGCAGGTGGGCGAGGACCTGCTCCAGCCGTTCCTCGTCCCCCAGCACGTCCACGGCGGGGGGCAGGAGGGCGTCCAGGGCGAGACGGTTGCGGCGCGCCTCCGTCTCGAAGCGGTCCACGACGCGGTCCACGACGCCCACGAGGTCCAGCAGGTTCCGTTCGGCGGTGAGGGAGCCGGCCTGGATGGCGGTCACGTCGAGCAGGTCGTGCAGGCGCCGGTCCATGTCGGCGGCGGCCGACTCCAGCGTGGAGAGGGCCTCGCGCAGGCCGGGGCTCGCGTCGTCGGGGAGCTCCATGCGCAACACCTGCGCCTGGAACAGGAGGGGTCGCAGGGGGGCGGCGATGCCCTCGGCGGCGGCGTGGTAGAAGCGGCCCTTGGCCGCGTCCAGGTCCTCCAGGCGCTTCTTCTGGGCCTCCAGCAACTCGGCGCGGCGCCGGGCCTTCTCGACGCGCTTGCGCTCGACGGCGAACTGGAGGTCCCGGCGCAGGCCCTCGGGGTCGATGCCGGCCTTCTCGTAGTAGTCCTGGGCGCCGTGGCGCAGCGCCTCGATGCCCAGGTCCCCCTCGTCGGTGCCGGTCAGCACCACCACGGGCGTCTCGCCCGCCAGCGCCTGCACCCGGTCGAGGGTGTCCAGGCCGGTGGTGTCGGGGAGGTTCAGGTCCAGCAGGATGAGGTCGAAGGACCGTTCGCCCAGGGACTCCGTCGCCGCGTCGAGGTGCTCGGCCACCTGCACGCGGTACGTCGCGGGGTCGAGCCAGGTCTGGACGAGGGTGCGGTAGAGCACGTCGTCCTCCACCACGAGCACGTCGAGGGGTCGCGCGTCCGCGCGTCGGTGGAAGAGACGTGTGCGTGGCTGCGCCAACGGACGGATACATCCAGGCCGACACTTCAAGGCACCGCAGGCAAGGCAGCGGGGCCGAACCGCCCGCCCCGCCCGCGGTCGACCGCGCCGGCCGGCACCCAAGGGCGTTTGCTTAAAGGACCCGGGAGGGTCGCCGCACGTTGTTCGAGAAGGTCCTCATCGCCAACCGCGGCGAGATCGCGGTGCGCGTCGTGCGCGCCTGCCGGTCGCTGGGCGTGCGCACGGTGGCCGTCCACAGCGACGCCGACGCGCGGGCGCTGCACGTGCGGCTCGCCGACGAGGCCGTGCGGCTGGGTCCGCCCCCCAGCAAGGACTCGTACCTGCGCCAGGACCGCATCCTGGAGGCGGCGGCCGAGACGGGCGCGGAGGCGATCCACCCGGGCTACGGCTTCCTGTCCGAGAACGCCGACTTCGCCCGTGCCGTGCGCGACGCCGGCCTGAAGTGGATCGGCCCCAGCCCCGAGGCGATGGAGAAGATGGGCGACAAGGTCAACGCCCGCGCCAACGCCGTCGCGGCCGGCGTCCCCGTGGCGCCCGGCACCAAGGCGCTGCGCGACGCCGAGGAGGCAGCCGAGCAGGCCGCCGAGATCGGCTACCCCGTGATGCTCAAGGCCAGCGCGGGCGGCGGCGGCATCGGCATGCGCATCGTGCGCTCGGCCAAGGACATCAAGGCGGAGTTCGAGTCCGCCACGCGCCAGGCCGAGAGCGCCTTCGGCGTCCCGGACGTCTTCATGGAGAAGTTCATCCAGCGCCCCCGCCACATCGAGGTGCAGGTGCTGGGCGACGAGCACGGCAACGTCGTCCACCTCTACGAGCGCGAGTGCTCCGTCCAGCGGCGCCACCAGAAGCTCGTCGAGGAGGCTCCCAGCCCCGGCCTCTCCCAGGAGGAGCGGGAGGCCATCGGCCTCAAGGCAGTCGCGCTGGCCAAGCACGTCGGATACTCCAACGCCGGCACCCTGGAGTTCCTCTACGAGGACGGATTCTTCTACTTCAACGAGATGAACACCCGCCTCCAGGTCGAGCACCCCGTGACCGAGTTGGTGACGGGCATCGACCTGGTGCAGTGGCAGATCCGCGTCGCGGCGGGCCAGAAGCTCACGTTCGTCCAGGACGACATCAAGCTGCGCGGCCACGCCTTCGAGTGCCGCATCAACGCCGAGGACCCCTTCGACGACTTCCGCCCCAGCCCCGGCCCCGTGCGGCGGCTGCGGCTGCCGCGCGGCGAGGGCGTGCGCACCGACGCCGGCCTCTACGAGGGCTGGACCGTCCCCGCCGTCTACGACTCCATGGTGCTCAAGCTCATCACCACCGCCCCCGACCGGGAGCGCGACCTCGCCCGCATGCAGGAGGCGCTGCGCGGCCTGGAGCTGGAGGGCCTCACCACGAACCAGACGTTCCACGAGGCGCTGTTCGCCGAGCCCCACTTCCGCGCCGGGGACCTCAGCACCCGCTTCCTGGAGGAGCACGACGTCCTGCGCCCCCTGCGCCAAAGCACCGACGAGGCCGCCCGACGCCGCGCCGCCGCCCTCGTGGCCGCCCTGAAGGACCGCCCCGGCGGCGGCCTCGCCGGCGTCCACCTCGCCCAGCACCTGCCCGCCCGCGTCCGTCGCAGCGCCGGCGCGCGCGACTGGAGGGACGCATGAGCCGCATGAAGGCCACCCTGGAGCTGGACGGCCACGTCCACGAGGTCCAACTGGAGCAGGACGCGTCCGGCCGCTGGACCGCCGAGGTCGACGGCCACGTCTACCGCCTGCACGTCGACCGCAGCGGCCCCGGCGCCGTCGTCAGCGTCGACGGCACCGTGCACGTCTTCGACCACCTCGACGAGGACGCCGCCCGCATCGACGGCACCGACACCCCGTACCGCCTCCTCGCCCTCCAGGGCGTCGCGGGCGCCGAGGACGCCGCCGCGAGCCAGTACGGTCCCGTCCGGCCCCCCATGACCGGCAAGCTGGAGGCCGTCCTCGTCGAGGCCGGGCAGGAGGTCGCCGCCGGCGACGTGCTGTTCGTCCTGGAAGCGATGAAGATGCGCAACGAGGTCAAGGCCCCCGCCGACGGCGTCGTGGTGGCGGTCCACGTTGAGGCGGGCAGCGCCGTGGACACCGGGACCACCGTGCTGGACCTGGAGCCCGTCGAGGGAGCATAGAAGCGCAACGGAAGGAGAAAGGACGGAGCGCCAGGGTCGTGGGTATGACTAGGCTCCGACGAGGTCCAGGCACAGGCCAGCGGCTTTGATGCCGACGCCCACGTTCTCGGTCGGCAGGCCGATGCCGGCGGCGACGCAGAGGACCTTCCTCCAGGGGAACTTGGCAAGGGCGTCGCCGAAGCAGACGCCGACCTCGGCGTAGGTGCCGCTCGCCTTGAAGCAGGCAGGGCGTTGTCTGTGGCGTCGCGCAGACGAGGGCGGCGTCCTTACCGACGGCTGCGGTCTGCCGGACGGCGCGGTCGGCCGTGTCGTCCACGGCCTCGAGGGGCGTCAGGGCACGCCCGCAGAGTTCCGGGACGTACTTGCAGACGGGCAGGCGGGGCGTCCAGGGGCCGCTGCAGGGATCGCAGGAGAGGTAGCCGCCGCAGGGCGTCCAGATGGCGGCATCGAGGGCGTCGGAGTCAAGGTCGACGTTCCCCAGCGGCAACGTCCTGGCGTGCTGGCGGACCTACGCGGGAGATAGGTCTGCCAGGGCGCAGCAGGGGCCGGACGGCCGACCCGATGCGGTTGGAGCAAGGCAACGAGGAATGAAGCGCGGGAAGGAGGGGGAGAAAGGAGGAGGATGCCGACTCTGCGAGACTACTTCCTCTTGCAGGGGAGGGACGCGTCGATGCCTCCTCCCGCCGGACTCGTGTACCCAGCCACTGCCTCGACGATGACGTTGGGGAGGATCTGGTTGTAACCTCCAGGCCAAGCTGGGTTGGGCGTCACGAGCCAGGCATGCCCCTCCGAGGAGCCGGGCTTGCCGAAGCTGACGTGGTCCCAGGACCGCCACGCGGGGGTGGGCCGCAGGTCCAGGTCGAGGTAGAACCGCTTCTTGTGTCCGCACCAGACGGAGGACTTGTACGACTTCCACAGGGACTCCACGTTCTTGGCGACGTGGAACTTGACGTGGAAGTCGGTCCAATCGTTGTAGCTCCGGGGGCTGACGAGGGTGATCGTCCACGGCCACGCCTGGGCGCGGGCGTAGAAGTGGGCGTCCAGGTTGCCCCTGACCTCGTCCCAGCCGAACTGGAAGTTGCCGAAGTCGCCGCGGAAGCTGCTGGTGATGCCGAGATTGACGGTCATCCACTTCAGGTTGTCCACGATGACGTAGAAGTCGCGGATTTCCATGGGCAGGGCGCGGAAGTGGCGGCCGTACTCGATGCGCCACCACTTGCTGCAACTCGGCTTGCAGCCCTCGAAGAAGGCATCGATGTTCCAGGTGGCCCAGACGTGGATCTCCAGCTTGGTCGTGCTGGGGGCGCTGGACAGGCTCAGGGTGGTGCCGCTGAGGGTGGCCGAGGTGCTGCGGCCGACGTTGACGGCGTCGAGGGTGGCACGGGCCGTGACGTCGCCGCCGAACAGTTCCGCATCCACCCAGGCGGTCACGTCGAGGGTGTCCCCGTTGGCGTTGTAGAGGAAGCCGGGGGCCTCGACGCCATGGGCGCCGGACTTGTGGCCGATCGCGCCGCCGGCTCCGACCTTGCCGGACTCCCACGCGGGGTCCATGGACTGGAGGTCACGGGTGTCGGCGTCGCTGCCGGCGTAGAGGGGGCCGCCCGTGCGGGCGTGGGTGCCGTTGGCGTCCTGGGACGCTCCAGCGCCGTCCAGCCATGCCTCGGAGATGGTGGTCCGAGGCCCGAGCCACGCGGATCCGTCCGTGGTGGAGGTGCTGGCCCGCGCGGGGCTGCTGCGGGACTCCGGGTCGGTGGTGGTGCTGGCTGCGGCGCCCTCGCTGGATGCCGCGTCGGCGCTGGTTCGGCCGCCGTCGGCGTTGAAGGCCGTGGCGGTTCCGGGCCAGGCGTTGCCGTTGGCTGAGACCTGGCTGCCCCGGGCCCGGGCGCTGGCGTCGGAACCGAGGCCGGTCGCCTCGACACTGCCGCCATTGGGACTGGCTTGCACCGCGGGTTGGTGGTGTGCAGGGGGCAGGTCCGGCTCGGCTCCGACGCCGCCGGGGCCGGGCACCTGCATCAGGGTCAATGCGGCGTCGGCGTTCTTGCCCCAGGTCAGCTCCACTTGGCTGGGGATTTGGCGCAGGTCGATGCCGCCGGCGAAGCTGTTGCTGCCGGAGACGTAGTGGGCGCGGGCGCGGATGCGGTCGATGCCGTTGGAGGCGTCCACGCGGGCCGTGCTGGTGCCCGCCTCGGAGAGGTGCTCGAAGTGGAGTGAGGCGGGGATGTTGCTGACGAGCAGGTCCGCGTCGGCGCCGCCCAGGTCGAGGGTCGCGTCGAGGCGCCCCAGGCCGGCGGAGGCGGCGTATTCCAGTTCGGTCGTAACACGGACGCCGTCGTCGGTTTGGGTGAGGGGGCCGATGGTGATGTCTACGGGACGGGGAATGCCGTCCTGACGCATCCACAGGTCCAGCGGGACGGGCGTGACCTGGTCCAGTTCCACGTCGAGTTCGAGGTGGTCATGGGCGCTGGGGGCGAAGCCGACGACGTCGTAGACGCGGGTGTCTGCGTCCGTGTGGAACTCCTTGGGGAAACCGGTGAGCCACCAGGTGGCCTTGACGGCGGTGCCGCAGCGGATGTGCCAGAATTGCAGGGCGGCAATCACTTCCTCCGGCAGGGCGGGGGTGGTGACATCATCGGACCCCGCGAACACGCGGTTGAGGGCGTGCGTGAGGGCCTCAGCCTCCCGATCGGAGCCTTCGCCAAGCGCGAGGGTGCTGGGGGCAACTGCGGCGCCGGAGGGGGTGGGGCTGCGGGGGCCCTCGACCCGGGCGGTGCTCAACGAGTGGACGTGGTCGTTGAGGACGTTCACGACGCTGGTGCAGCCGAAGCCGTCGCGGACGGCCAGGCCGTGGACGGTGGGCGGCGTGGGCGTGTTGGCGAGGGCGCCCCGGATGCCGTGGCCGGCCTCGCCCAGCACGTCGAAGGTGCCGCTGGCGACGTAGTCGAACTGGTCTCCTTGGTGAGACACGGTCATCTGGTTCGGCAGGTCGGTGAACTGGACGTCCAGGTAGGACC
>JANQNI010000018.1 GCA_028289805.1 Thermoplasmatota archaeon
AAAGCCCTTGGTCGGCTCGAAGGCGACGGCGTGGAGGCGACCGGCGCCCTGGCCAACGGGCGCCTCCGGTTGGAGAAGCTGCGCGTCCTGCGGCTGGAGCCGGTCCGGTTGAAGGTCTCCAACCCGACGTGCCCCCGCTGCGGCCGGCGCATGAAGTCGAAGGGGCGGTTCCACGGCTACCGGTGCCGCGACGGCCACGGCTCCGCACCGGAGGCGGCCGCGGTCTTCGAGGCCGAACCCCGGACGCTGCGGGAGGGCGCCTACGAGGTGCCCGTGCTGGCGCGGCGGCACCTGCACCGCCCCTGGGCCTTCGAGGGCGTGGAGGCGCTTGTGACCCCCGACGGCGGGAATTCCTAATCAAGCGAATACGGTTATGAACCGGGGGAGGTCGGCCGCCCCGTGGCCAGTCCCGCCGTGTGGGCCCTCGGCAGCGTCGCCGTCGTCAGCATCGTCAGCCTCGTCGGCGCCCTCAGCCTCACCTTCGGCGCCCTGAAGCGCCACCGCGTCATGATGTTCCTCATCGCGCTCGCGGCCGGCACCCTCCTGGGCGACGCCGCACTCCACCTGCTGCCCGAGGCAGCCCACGAGAACGGGTTCACATCCCAACTCGGATGGTTCGTCCTCTTCGGCTTCCTCGCCATGTTCGGCGTCGAGGCCATCCTGCACCGCGGCCACAGCCACGCCGAGCACCTGGACGAGGCCGTCCACGGCCACATCAAGCCCTTCGGCGTCCTGAACCTCGTCGGCGACGCCCTGCACAACCTCCTCGACGGCGTCATCATCGCCGCCGCCTACCTCATCGACACCACGGCCGGCATCGCCACCACCATCGCCGTCGTCGCCCACGAGGTCCCCCAGGAACTGGGCGACTTCGCCATCCTCGTGCGCAGCGGCATGAGCCACACCAAAGCGCTCCTGCTGAACCTCGCCAGCGCCGGCTTCGCCGTCCTCGGCGCCGTCGTCGTCCTGGCCGTCGGACTGGAACCGGAGACGCTGCAGAGCTTCGCCCTGCCCCTCATCGCCGGCGCCTTCATCTACATCGCCGCCGCCGACCTGATCCCGGAACTGCACCACCACTCGAAGGGGAAGGACGTGGCCGTCATCGTCGTCGGGCTCTTGCTCGGGCTGCTGCTGATGGGCCTCCTGCTGGACCTGGAGGCGGTGCTGCCCCTGGGTGAGGCGGGGCACAACCACGGGTAGTCACTTGAGATACGGAACGTTCACAGAATGGGTTTTGACGTAGCGCGTGCTGTCGCCCATGCCCTTGAGGCAGAAGGAAACGACCATGAAATGGATTACCCCCCTGACGCTGGCAGCCCTCGTATCCCTCGCGAGTTTCGCCAGCGCCGCCCACACGCCATGGCCAGACGACAACAGCGACCCCCGCTGCGATGTCGAAGACGCCCCGACCACCATCGCGGGGACCAGCATATACCATTGCGGAGACTTCCACGGTGAGGTCTGCATGGATGGCGCCCCCTCCCAGGCCGTCGATCTTGTCCTGCACTGCGCGACCGAGGCACCCAACAGCGTACCCTACCTGGAATGGTTCATCAGCGCGATGCTCTACTCCGCGTACCAAGAGACGGAGAACGACGTGAACTACGTCCAGCACGCCCATCTCGACGCATGGGCAACGTTCGCCGCCACGACGGACGGAGCGCGAGACACCCTCGACGGCATTCTTTGCAGCAGCGTTTGGTCTGGCTTCTGCACGACCCAGCCGGGCGCCCTGCTCGACAGGCCTCCCAGCAGCGTAGACGACCCCTTGGGCCCCTACCCGCTCTAGGCGTTCCTGCCCCCTCTCCCTTTCTACCTCTTCGGAAGGTGGACGCCTCCCTTCGAGGGCATCCCATGTTCGCACCGTCTACCCGTGAAGGGCGTGCAACGACGAACTTCGCCCCGCTCACATGCCCCAGAAGCGGTCCACTTTGCGTTTCACCGCCATCATCTCCTCCAGCACGTCGCGCTCCTCGGGCGTGATGTTGCCCTCGTGGTAGAGCCACTTGGCGTCGCCGGCGGGGATGTCCATGTAGAGGACGTCGCCCTCCTTGATCTGCCGCCCAAGGGTCGGGCCGGGCACGGAGATGGCGACCTCGTCGCCCATCTTGGCGATCTTGACGGTCTCGTTGTCCTTCTGGATGGAGCGGATGCGGCCGATGTCCTTGCCGTCCTGGCGAATCAGCATGCGGCCCGTGTGGAGTTGGCCACCCAGGACGCGCACGCCGAAGACGGCGGGATCGCGTTGGCGGAAGCTGCATCCGTCGAGGAAGAGGACCTTGCAGGGGTGGACGCGGGTCTGGCGCTGCTCGGCATCCAGCTCCTCCTTCTTCTTCCGGAGCCATTCCTGGTAGTCCTCGACGAGGGAGTAGATGACCCGGTCCGCGAAGACGGGCAGTTCCTTCTCGGCGGCCTCGGTCTCGACGCTGGGCAGCATCTTGACGTTGAAGCCAAGCAGGACGCGGTAGAGGGGGTCGGTCATGGCGGCGGCCTCCATGACGTCGCGCTTGCTGATGTCGCCGACGAGGGCGTTGCGGATGGGGATGCCGAGCGCGTTGAGTTCGCCGGCCATCGCCTCCAGGCTGCCGATGGTGTCGGCCTTGACGAAGACGCCGTTGTCCTTGAGGGGGATGTTGATCTGGCTCGCCTTCTCGACGGCCTCCCACGCCTCGTCGTCGTTGCCGCCGCGCAGGACGCGCACGGGGGCGCCGCTGACGACGTCGCCCACGTCGGTGCAGACGAGCTTGATGCCCGCCGCGGCGACGACCTCGTCGGCGTCCTCGAAGGCCTTGCGGGCGTCGCGCATGTCGTCGTTGGGCGAGGGCTTCAGCAGTGCCCGGATGGTGCGCTCGATGGGTTCGCCCTGGGTGCCCAGCAGGATGCGGTCGTCCTTGCGGATGCTGCCGGCGTACAGGACCACGTCCAGCGTCTGGCCGAGGCCCTTGTCCTCCTTGACCTCCAGCACGGTGCCCTCGCCGGGCAGGTCGGAGTCCGACTCGAGGCGTTCCTCCAGGAACTTCTGCGCGAGGCCCACGAGCATCGCCAGCAGGTCGGGGATGCCCTCGCCACTGGTGGCGCAGGTGGGCACGATGGCGATCTGCTTGGTGAAGTCGCCGACGCGGTCGTAGCGCTCGGCGGGCAGGCCCTGGTCGTAGAGGGCGCCGATGAGCTGGTAGAACTTCTCGTCGAAGCGCGCCAGAACGTCGTCGTGCTGCGCCTTGACGTTGAGGATGAACGGCTTGTCGCCGGTCTTCCAGCCCTCGATGCGGTCGACCTTGTTGGCGGCGACGATGAAGGGCGTCTTGGCGCGCTTGAGGATGTTGATGGACTCGACGGTCTGGGGCTTGAAGCCCTCCGTCAGGTCCACGACCAGCACCGCGATGTCGGCGAGCTGGCCGCCGCGGCCGCGCAGGCTGCTGAATGCGTGGTGGCCGGGGGTGTCGATGCACAGCAGGCCCGGCACGCCGAACTTCTTGCCAGACAGCAGGGGCCCGGCGCGTTCCATGAGGGTCTCCATCGGGACCTCGGAGGCGCCGATGTGCTGGGTGATGGCGCCGGCCTCGCGGTCGAAGACCTTGGAGCCCCGGATGCGGTCGAGGATGCTGGTCTTGCCGTGGTCGACGTGGCCCAGGACGCTGACGATGGGGTGGCGCTGGTAGGCGGTGTCGCTCTTGGCCTCCAGGGCACCGAGGGCGGCGTCGGCGTCGCCCTCCGTCGCCTTCTTCGCCTCGGCCTTGGCCTTCTCGATGGATTCCTGGCTGACCTCGACGGTGGCGTCCGCGCGCGCGTCGCTGCGGCGCTTCTTCTCCTCGAGGGACAGTTCTTCCTCGGGCTCGGTGGTGGAGGCCTCCGGTTCGGCGGCGTCCTCGAACTCGTCGGCGAACTCCGCGAGAAGCTCGTCGGCCATCTCGTCGGCCATCATCTCCTCGGCGGTGCGGTCGTCCGAGCCCATGGGCGGGCCGACACGGGGCCGGTTCTTGGGGGTTGTGGGCTCAGGAACCGCGACGGCGGGCACCGGGCGGGGCGACGGGACCAAGGCCAGGAGGAGTCGTGGCCCCACAATGGGCGCCCGGGTTGGCCAGCGGAATTGGGCCGCTGCTCGACCACTGATTTTGGAAGTTCAAGCAAGCGTGTTTCACGTTGCCATGCTTGGATAAGGTTGAATCTACATTCTTCTATTAGCTCCAGGCGAGGCGGCCCTCAAAACGCTGCTCCTGTCCAGCGTCAACGGCCGAAACATGGGCGCCAACACCGGGGTTTGTAGCGCACGATTCTCCCGCATAGACCCGAAGGATGAATCTGCTTCCGAGTCCATCCATTTCGCTTCCCTTAATTTTTATCTCTAGGGGGCTTGTAGAGGGGGGGAAAAATAGTAAATCTGGCTCGTCTTGGCCATCTGCGATTCCGATTTGGAGTGTTTCCATCGTCGGGTTGATCGGAGTCCAGTTCAATTGAATAATGGCTCCGCTAGTATTATCTGGGCGAAGAATAGGAATCTGGGACCAAACAGATTTTGTTGTGCTGCTTGGTGTCGCACCATTTGGAAGGCAGGAATAAACACCTACGCCCGCAACGATTCCATTCAGCGCCATAGTTTGGGGCACTTCAATTTCTGGCGACACGGCCATATCTTCATTAAGATCTTCGATTGGGCTGGAACATCCCGCTATAAGTAGGGGGATGACGATTAGGAGGGGGCGCATGATATCACCGTGTTGTACTGTTGATTGTGAATGGATTTCGAGGTTGAAAGCGTTTTGGTGCTTGGGGGCAGAGATGGAAAAGGTGTCTCGCGGAGAGAAACTACGTCAGGGCGTTGTATTCAACCTCGTAGTCGCAGGAAGTGACCTCATATCCGTCGCTGTATCGCTCGTAATGGTAGTAGTTGTAGCAGATGTAGCCATCACCATAGGCCAAAGCACAGCGTTCTGAGTAGTATTTGTTCGTCCGGGTGTAGCTGCACACGCCGGGTTCGACCATGACGCCGACGGAGCCGACATCCCCCAGCTTGGGCGAAGCGGTGGTCATGGACCCGCCCAGCCGAGGGTCGATTGCGTGGTCGCAGCTCTCCGTTTTCTCGCCCGTCTTCTTCTTGTGCTCGTAGTAGTAGCCGATGCAGACCTCGCCGTCGCTGACCTTGAAGGCACATTCCTCCCGGTACACGCCGCTGTTGTCATAGGTCGAGCACATGCCCTGGTCTGTCACCCGCACACCAGGGATGACGACACCGGCACTGGTGGTAGCGCTGGCAGACTGTCCGAAGCCGACCGCCAGGAACAGCACCGTGATGGACACGGCAGCTAGGCGGGTCGCCTTGGAAGCCTTCGGCTGATTGTTTTGCATATTTCTTTCCTCCTTACTTTCGTTTGGTGATGCTGATGGAGCTTGAAGCACCATGGCAGCGTTATCGGCGAACAACCTCCCTATTATAATAACTTCTGTGCTCTACGATTATCGTAGGACAGTTTTTCAAAACCGCCCTTTGTTGGCCCGGAACTGTCGCACTCCCACTTGGCTGTCCACGACAACCGGCCGATGCGAAATTCGCAGGTATACGTCAACATATCTAATACTATTAAATCCTATTGGCTAATTAGGGACGATTTGTCTGAATGCCTGCGCATAAATGGAACCAAACGGTTGGGTATCAATCAACATAAGGTTTGCGTTGTGGACTGTTTGCATCCAAAACATCCATGCTTGTGGCCTGGTTGTGGGGTTGCTTTGAGGGATGCAGATGCGCCAGATTGGCCCTAACCTATCCATGCGCCCATTGGCCTGCGCTCTTGCCCTTGCTGCTCTCGCCGTTTCTCCGATGGCTTCCGCTGCATCCGTGCTGCCGCCGTCGAACCTCGCCGCGACCGCGCACGACGGCGGAAGCGACCCCGACCCATACCGCGTGTATCTCAATGGAGTCTTGTCAAGCAGCACCCGGAGCTTATCCCTCTGGGTCTCGCCGGCATCCTCCTATGCCGTCACTGCCATCCAGGGCGGCATCGAGAGCGCCCCCACCATCACATCCAGCCCCGCGCCCCTGCCTCCCGGCGACGAGGGGTGGTGCGACCCACTCCCCACCACGGTCAACACCTCCAAGCCCCCCTTCATCTTCACCGGCCCCCGAATTGAATGCTTCAACTGGATATTTAATCTCATGAGTGATGTGCCCGTGAGGACAAACCCTGCGCCAATCGTCAGGGAGGTGCATGATAAAACATGAGCCGAATCACGCCCATCTTACTATCTGCCGCGCTACTGCT